>DHHZ01000046.1 GCA_002403515.1 Legionellales bacterium UBA4759
TAAACTGGTTTAAAAATATTGCTAGATATTTTGAAAATATTATCAACACAAACCGCGCCGAGCCTTCGACCATGGATAATATTCAGAATTCAAAAACTGGTTCCATGCAAGCCCATAAAGTTAAGGGGTTTGATGAGGAGTTTTTTTCTAAGGTAGGAAAACTAGGAGACACTAAAAATCTGATGCCAACACCAGATAGTTCCCATAATGAAAATCCTGAAATTAATAACGACAAGTTAAATAGAATACTCGGCCATGGTACGGGAAATTCTGAATTTAAGGTTCAAAAAGAAGAAACAGTTCAAGAAACAAAAAAAGTTACAGATAGTCCATCCCAACCAGACCCAGACCCAGAGCAATCAGGCTCTTCCTTTCATCCCCATTGAGCAGGTATGGTGTCGCTGATAGAGGTATCATTAGATACAACATACTTATAGAGGCAAATCATCAAGGTTGGTGGTGTCCTAAATACACGCATGATACAATTTATAACGTGCCATTTGAGGCGTTTCAAATGATGGTATTGGTTCAATAGATATGAGAAGATTAAGCGACCTCTAGATAATGTTATTGATAATAACTCACTGGGGTCTCCTGTTCTAATGCCTGATGCGGTCTAAAATGGTTATAAAATCGTAAATAATCTTTTAGAGCTTTTCTTAACTACCCAAGTTCTGCTATACCTTGATAGAATATCAAATGACAGGTAAAGATTTACTAGAACCAGAATCTAAAAAAACATTGCCATTAATTACTTAAAAGAAGTTGAACGTAAATACTCAGAATATAGAATTAAAACCAACTCCAGTGATAGGCATAGAATATCGAAAGCGCCATGTTATCTTGAACTTAAAAAAGCGATGGGATAGAAATAATCCAATTTTTGTAAGGGCCCCTATGTAAGAGCTCAAGCCCTGTTGTTAAATGGCTTTTCTTAAAATATCACAAACCCAAGAATTAAGGCTTTTCCCTTCTTGCTTGGCCACAATATAAGCCTCTCGGTGAAGTTCTGGTGGAATTCTTAAATTGAATTTTCCAGAAAATGGTTTTTCGGGGTTTTCATTTCGTTCTGCACAAAATGCAAGATAGTCTTCAATTGAATCCATGAAAGCTTTCTTTAGATCATGAGCTGAATCTGATTGAAAAGTAATAACATCTTTAGTGTTAATCACTTCACCTGCAAAGATTTCTGCTTCATCGTCAAATTCAACATGACCAATGTATCCTTTATAATTTAACATGATTTAACCCCTGCTTCTTTTAAAAATCTTCTCATGGAAATAATGGGGCCTTTGTCTGTTTCTTTTTGTGGATGCGCTCTGTGAAAAACAGCTCGAATCCCATTCAGTGCTATACGCACACGAGAGCCATTTCCCTCTGAAATTTCAGCCCCCAAAGATGTTAGTAATAGCTCTATATCTTTCAAAGGTACAGATGAGCTAACTGGCGAATCAAAAATGCTTTTAAGCACTTTTTTATTTTTTGTATTCATATTAATTATAGTACCATAAATTGGTACTATATGAAGTTTTACAAGATTATACGTATTGTATTCATTCACAACCACTGGTGAATCAGAAAAAATATTCAAATAGTCCAATTGACTTGTGGGCTATTCACCGAAAACAAGTTCTATGTACACACTAGGACGTCAGGGCACAAGTTCTGGAGCGCTATGTCATCTTTGACTAAACCTTTATTTGATTTTTTTTGACCAATCATTCAATAACCACCAAACGCCTCTGAAGGACCTTTGTTAAGCATTTTTAAAAAACGATATTGATGAAGCAAATGAGCACCATCAAAAATTAATAGCTCTATCAGCTTTATTAATACCGAATTTGAAAGCTTAGATAAATGATAAAAAAATAAGTTTGAGCTTAATTCTGATGAAAAATTATCTCTTCTAAGGGGATAAATATGTACCGGAACTATCGCTGTAGTTTATTAAGCAAATCAATCATCTAAAAATCAATGAACTTCAGAGCAATTTATATATAACCCCACACCTCAACAACGGTTTAATTTGAATTACTTATTTGACACACCCATACAATTAGAAAATAGCTAATTGCATCATGCAATCTTTTCTCAAAGACATCCTTTGATGGAAGTTCAGTAAATCATTGAGATTGTTTTTATTTCTGCTAAATTGTGATTTTGAGCCTCTAATTGATTGATGATGCATTTTTGGAATGATGTTTTTGTTTTTTTAAAAACCGAGGTTCAAGTTTTTATTCTGCTTGGCATGGTTTACTCTTATGGAGCTACCTTATCTATCTTATTTAAATGCCAACAAAAACAAGAACAAAGTTATCACTTCATTGTTGGCTTATTTACCTTAAGCCTTTGCGGGTGGCTTGCTTATTCAATGCAATTGAATTTAAATCTTGCCCTTAAAATACTTCTAATCATCCCCATCGCCTTTTTTTTACTTGTTTTTACGAAACTTAGAAAGCCATTCATCCAAAATTTTTCAATACCATGGCTCGTACAATCTTTTAGTGTGACAAGCATCACTTGCCTATTATTTTGCTTAATTACCTCATCAAGCCATCCACAAAGTATAATTTCTTATGGGAATCATGATTTATACAACTGGTCGATATTGGCTGATTATTTAAAAACTGGTCACGGATTTGCGAATATATTCACCCATGGCACTCAATTTATCCATGACAATATTGAAAATGGTTTTGGAACCTATTTTTTTATGGCCTTGGTTTCCCAATTTTTGAATATGCCCACAATGGAATCCTCAAGTTATTTACTCATCCTGGTTTCGACCATCTATGTCTTGGTATGCAAAGATATTTTGCAAAAATATTTTTCTATACAACAAAATCTCGCATTGTTTTTAAGTATAATGTGTTGTTTTTGTTCTTTTTTGTTTACCTTTTATTCAATCATTTTTTTGGTTACCTTTTCGCACTCTTGTTTTTTATGGGCTTTTTGCTCGTGTGCGATAAACCACTAGCATCTCTAACAATAATTCAAAAGGCATATTATTTATTACCCCCTATCATGGGAACCCTTATTTTTTATACCAATGGCTGTTATGTATATTTGGTCAGTTTTTTAGAAACAGGTTTTATTTATCATTTGTTTCAAACCAAAGCGTTTAAGTGTTCTCCCATACGCGCTATCAATGCATCCCTGGTCGTTCTTGGCTTTATTCTGGTAGGCTTCATTGCCTTACCCAATATCAGCCTTCCTTTTATAAATAACATCAATACCTATATGAATGGCGGACAAGGCTGGGTAGTCAACCCTATCCCCCTTTACCAACTCTTAGCCCCGGCATTTTTTCAATTCCCGGCTCACTGTTTTGGAAAAGCGTTAGACTGGGGTGTAAGTATTGCTTTTATATCAATTGGCATTTGGGCTTTAAAGAATTTATCCAAGCATCCCAATTTCTTAAACCTATGGCGTTTTGGCTTAATTTTAATAATAAATATTATTGTTTATAAAGTTTTATTATTGGTAAAAGGAAATGTTTATCAAACTTGGAAATTTGCGTCCTATGTGATTTTACCGATGGGATTTGTCTATCTTGCAACACTAACACTGTGGTACCACCAAATTTTAAAAGCCTGGGGTGTTCAAGAGAATTATATTATTCGCATAAATATCATCTCCATTATCCTTATTTTTTCTTTGATTTTCCCTAGAACACTACTTTCAAAATATGAAAAATTAGATGATAAAATCAATGAGTACCATACATTTTTACAAACCCACCCGGTCAAAGAAAAGACCTATGTCATTTTGTCAAAAAACAATACCAATGCCTATGTTGCAATGGGTGTATTCAATGGGTATTACTTTTTAATCAATACCAAAGACATGATGTTTACTGCGGCAAAAAAAACCTATGTTGATAATATCCTGCGTCACAAAAAATATTTTATTCTAATGAGTTAATCCTCTACGATTCTTGAACGAATACGATGAGTAGCTTGGCTCAAAATTTGAGAAACGCGAGATTCACTAATACCCATCAATTCACCAATTTCTTTTAACTGTAGTTCATGTTCGTAATACAATGAGAGCGCCAATTGCTCGTTTTTTGGAAGAAGATGGATAATGTTGGCAAGATAGTGGTGAAAGTCATCATGGATTGCGTCAGCTTGCGGTTCACTCATATGAACATTGATGTCTGAAACCATATGATCATCATCCATGCCCACATCTTCAAAACCATACAAATGTGCCGCCTGTGAGTCTTGTAGGAGCTCATAATAGTCTTCAATGGTCATTCCAAGCTCTTCGGCCACTTCATGATCTTTTGCATCACGACCAAGACGATTTTCAACATTTTTTACCGCTTGTGAAATTTGTCGAGACACTTTATAAACAGAACGCGGCACCCAGTCCTGGCGTCGAATCTCGTCTAATATGCTACCCTTAATACGAATTGTCGCATAGGTTGAAAACTGTGCGCCCTTTTCATCTTGGTAATGATTTGCAGCCTCAATTAAACCTATCATTCCAGCTTGCATCAAATCATCAAACTGCACTTGCGGTGGTAAACGACAAATAAAATGCCGAACCAAGTGTTTGACCAAGGGGATATGATTTTCGATTAACTCTGAAGATTGCTCACTCATTTTTTTAATCATTAAAAAATTGATTGATAATTTCAGTATGATGCATTTTTAATAATTTGTACAAGAATAAAAATATTTTTTAATTCAATTCATTTTTCACTTGGAATATTTTTTATCAGTTCCTAAATATGTTTTTTTGTTTACCCTTTCATTGAATAACCAGAAAGTTCCTCTAGCATGAGAGCCTGTTTTGTGTGGTATTAAATTTATATTAGTATTTCCCCCCCCCTTTGCATACACACTACATCTCATAGTTCATTATCTAAAAATTTTCATATGCACTTAAGCATTCTTTTTTTTTGAAAAAAATTCATGAAAATCATATTCAATGCATCTTGTATTCAGCTACCATTTCAATGAGCCACAACCAGAAACCTTTAGCAAAGTGATATAGGTGCGGATTTT
>DHHZ01000091.1 GCA_002403515.1 Legionellales bacterium UBA4759
ATTAAAAATGGGGGGATTACCCAATTTAATGAAGTTGTTATTATTGTGCATTTTCGCCACCTTGAGTATAAACACTTATGCCTGCAAAACTCAATCGCTTAATCATGCAGGCGGTACAGTTGCCAAAACTCTTTGGAATACTGGTGGAACTGTCACCGATGTTGGGGTAAAAACCTATTCATCAGTCGCTCACATGGGTACTAAATTCACTGGTGATACTTTAGAGCATCTTTCATTCTAAAACCTAGAGGCATTTTGCCTCTTTTTCTTTACAATTGTTTTCACATAAAACCCATAGATTAGCTTCCAAACATTGTGATTTAATTATTCAGTAAATATTTTTTCAAGAGACTAGATCTTTTCGTTATTTTAATTTTAGAATAAGCACAACTTTATGAATTTGTTTTAAATGGAAAGGATTCCATGGAAGGTTTAGAACATAAAGACTTAACCCCTTTTGAATATGCATGTCAACTGGGTAATTTGTCGAGCTTAAAATTAATTTTGTCGCATCAACCGCCACAAGACAATAATCCCATTTATCTCAATGGTCTATTACTTGGTATAGAATTTAATCAAACAGAAGTTGTTCAACACTTGATTCAGCAACCCAATTACCGAGATATCATAGAAAATAATCACAATTTTATTCTTCAACATATTCATGAAAATGGGCATTTCCATATTTTAGAACACTTCGATGATATTTTGGAGCAAGATTATTACAATCCACAGATTCAATTACCACTGGATGAACTTAAGCAAAGTTCCCCCCTTGATATTTCTGAACAAATCGTTCTTAAAGATTTAATAGCTTACTATCAATCCACGCTATGCCATAAAACTCATCTTGAGCATTTACATGACATCAGAGATCAACTTTCTAAACGTTATCAAACTCATCCCATTTCGTTTTCAATCGATGAAAACAATACCATTGAGCTCCCATTAAGTTGGGAATCTTTTCAATTTTTGAAATTTCAATACCCTGAAGATATTCATGAAAAGCTAGTCAATGCATACCTGAATCATCCAATTCATACCGCTTGGCGATTTTTTTTAAACCACAATCCTTGGTCAAGAAATCATAATCAATTGAATGCTTATCATTCAGAAATCCAATGGTTAATTATATTAATGTGGTTTGTTGCTCATGATTTACAATTGTTATCACCTGATCTGGTAAAAGATATCGATGAAAGAATTGAACTTTTCATCAGCGAGTTGGCCAACCTACAAAATTGTCCAATGAGTATTCAAGAATTGCAAAAATTTTTAATCAACTCTGTTTTAGGACACCCCCTAAACCAAATATTAAATTCAGAAAAATTGTATACTGAACATCAGGCATTTTTAAAACAACACTGGAGCAATTACTTTCAAAGTCTAAGATATGAAGACATTTTACATGCCCAACTAGATTGGTCACATTTTGTTTTAAATCCACACATGGAACCACCTATAACAATTCAAGCTTGTCATGTGTCGGATACGGAAAACTTAATGTTTGAAGATATGATGGCAAAAAAATGGGGAGATCGGTGGACAGATAATCTTGTGCTTATCAAAGAATCTCGACAAAAATTGTTATCCAGCAATATTTTTATAGCATTTAACCAATGTTTCCAAGCCGTCACGGAAACCTCTCTTAATCAAGCCAAGGCCGGTTACTATAGTCAATTTAATTTCTTTTATAATGAAAATCCTGAAGAGGCTTCCATGGAACTAGATCATCACCACAAAATCAATTAGCCCCATGACTAAACGATTTTGAGTGCCATTATCAAAAGGCGTCAGGCTGGTGGCTTTAATATACCGAAATTCTGGTCTAATTTTCCAAACATGTCCTAAAAGCTGGGTAAATCCAAAGGTAACACCAAGGTATTGCGTAGCATAACCGGTACGTTGCCCCTGAAAATCATTCAAATAATCTGTCCGAAATGACAATAAACGCTTATCCGCAAGTGCGTATTCAATATAGTTTAAAAATGCCATTGAACCTGAATAACCGGGAATGATGGGTAATGCCCCACCACCACCACCGTAAGGTTCAACCGGACCAAAAATGGAAGACCCTCCAAGCCGTGCATTGAACTGGTATTCATAATAAGCTTCTGTTTGCATAAATAAATTATCAGCAAATCGATGAGTCCATATTGCATTGAATTGTTGTAAATCATCGTGATTATTTCGATATTGGCCATTATTCAAAGAATTAACCCCAAATAAAATAGAATCCATTTTTTGATTGGACTTCCATTGTAAAAAGCCCATGAAACTAGGTCTTGCTGATGCGCCCCAAGGTGCTACATCCGAACCAGCATGAATTCCCACAATATAAGACCAATTATCATCTAGCATAGAGTGAATGTTTGCACCAAATTGCGTAAAAGCACTCACGACAAAAGTCATTGAATGGCTGACTAAATAATTATCGGGTGCAAATAAGGATTCGATATCACCTTTGGCTTGGTAACGTCCAATAGTAATTACTGAACCATGCCCAAGCTGAGGTAAGTATAACTGCATAAATGCCTCAGGCATGTCATAACCATACATTAAATTTTGTTGTAAAAGTTGCTGGCTAAAAATACCCTGCATGGTTGAAAAACGATAATCACCTCCCCACCAATTGATAATTTTAAAACCAAACTCAGCGTGGTCAGTTTGTTTAGTATCGATATGTTTTTGAAATCCCAAGGCAATTTGGTTCATTTCAATTTGATTGGGTAAAATCAAAAAACCAGTAGGTAAATTATTTTCATGAGCGTTACTGACATTGTATGTGGGTTCCAACCAACCATAGACATTCAATTGATTGCTATCCAAGTTTAAAACATGATTTATCATGGAATGCTCATGAGGGTCTTTCTCAAACCCCATGTAAGTGCCTGGAAAAAAGAAAGAAAAATCATTGTTTAATAAATTAATAGGCTCATAAGCAAAACTTGCATTTACAAAAATGAATAAAAAAATCCGTTTTAACAAGCTCATTCTAGAACCTTACTCGTATCAATGCTAAAATTTCGTGCTTATAAATAATAAGAATAATGATGACCATGCTATTGGATGAACTTGAAACACTTGCCAAACTTAAATTTAACTTGAGTGCACTCAAGCCATTTCAACAAGCCATCATTTCAGATTTTATGCATGGACATGATATTTTAATTATATCGCCTACTGGCTCTGGTAAATCCTTGTGTTATCAATTACCAGCTCTTCTTTTACCAGGAACATTCATTATCATCTCACCTTTAATCGCACTGATGCAAGACCAAGTCTATAAATTAAAACAGAAAAATATTGAGGCTGAGTTCTTGCACGCAGAATTAAGCAGAGAAGAACAAAAAGAAATCCTAGATAAAGTACAAAATCAAAAAACAAAGCTATTGTACATTTCACCAGAGCGTTTATTACAAAACTCTTTTTTAAGTTTTTTAAAACAACAGCAAATTAGTGGATTTGCGATTGACGAAGTACATTGTATGTTGCAATGGGGGCAGGATTTTCGACCAGAATACCAAGGCCTTTCAAAATTAAAAAATATTTTTCCTAATGTCACTATCATGGCACTGACTGCCACAGCCAATCCCAAGCAACAACAACAAATTATCCAAGAATTAAAATTATCAGCAAAAAAACACATCCACTCCATCCATCGCCAAAATATTGCCTATGAAGTAATAAACACAGGACAAACAAAAGCCAATTTAGAAATGATTTGTCAAAAACACTCCAAGCAATCTGGGATTATTTATACAGCCTCACGTCAAAGAGTTGATAGCATCTATCAATTTTTAAAAGACAAAGGCTATCCTGTACTGAGGTACCATGCCGGCATGAGTGTGCTTGATAAAAATGAGCAAATGAATCAATTTATAAAATCAGACTCCAATATCATGATTGCCACCATCGCCTTTGGCATGGGTGTTGATAAATCCAATATTCGTTTTGTGTTGCATTTGGATGTTCCAGGACGATTTGATCAGCTCATTCAAGAAATCGGACGAGTTGGACGAGATGGATTAAATGCATCAAGCTATTTGCTATTTCATTCAGGAAATTTCTTACAATTTAATCTTTGGCGCATTCAAAAATCCCATCCAAAAATTTTTGAAGAGCAGATGAATGAATTACAAATCATGTCTCAATTCTTATACTCAAGTGCTTGTTTTGAAACGCTCATTGCCAAATACTTTGAGGATATTCATAAGGATGCCTGCGGAAAGTGTCAAAGATGTCTGCATAAAACACCCACTACAATTCCAACTGAGGACGTATTAAAGCTTTTATCTTGCATTTATCGACTTCAAAATAATGCCAATTTAAAATTAATCATCGATGTCATGCAAGGTATAAATCCAGCGCGCACTAAGGAATTTGAACATCTGAGTACATTTGGGATTGGTCAGCATCAAACAGCAAGCTATTGGCAAAGTTTGGTTTGTTTTTTGTTTTCCAAAAACCTAATCACTATTCAAGATCAAAACAGTATGGCTTGGCATTTGACGTCACAAGGCGTATTGTTTCTTAAGACCCAACCGGCTGACATTTTGAATTATCCTCTTGTTGCGCCTTAAGAATAGCATCATCAAGAGAGACTCGTAATTCTTCTTCAGAAGCCATTAAGTTTCTCAAGGCCTCTAGATAGACAATTGCTTCTTTAGGACATTGACGTTGACGCGCTTCATTAGCCATTAACATCAAAGCATCAGGTTGATTGGGTTCTTGGGCTAAAATCTTTAATAAAACTTCTCTGGCATGTGCTGTAATTTTATTTTGGGTGTGCCAAATTGTTTCCACATAAAATAAAGCGCTTTTAATATTATCTGGTTCTAATCGATAAGCCTGTAATAATGCATCATGCGCCTTTTCCCATTGTCCATCGCCAGCACATACACGTCCTAAAAGAAACCATGCCTTGGCATCATCGGGATAGTTTTTTACACGTTGCTGCAATTTCTCTATTAAGTTTTGTATAGCGTTGGGATTATTTAGAATGTTTTTTGCTTGAGCTATCGATTGTTGTTCTTTTTCATGTTGGAACCAATGAAGAATATCTTGATTGACCATAAAGCCTGAGATAAATGCTAGTGAAATGCAAGCAAATGCACAAAGTCCTGAACGGGTATAATAAATCAACAACCCCAGTACCAGAATAAAAATTAAAAGCATTAAAGCCAAACACCCGTAAAAACTTATCATGATGAAGAAACTCGATAAACCATTTTTCTAAATAAAAAAGCCCCGAGCATCAATAATATGAAAGGAGCAAACCATAACACCCAAGTCATAGACTTTAAAGGTGGCTTAAATAAAATGACATCACCATAGCGAGATGTCATATATTGAATAATATCACTATCACTTTGTCCATTGATGACTTGTTGATAAATCACTTGTTTCATATCCATGGCCAGTGGCGCATTCGATTCGGCAAGATTTTGATGACTGCAAACCATACAACGCATTTCTTTAATCAAATATTGAAATTGAGCATCTTGTTTGGGTGATTGAAAATAATAGCGATCTGCGGCCAAAATTTGGCAGGAAAATAAAACAAGCATAAAGACATAAATGATATTTTTCATCTGTCATACTCCGCAAGAGTAGGTAAAATTTGTTGTTGAATCACTGTTTCAGTCAATGGGCCTTGGTAGCGAAAACGTATAATCCCTTGCTTGTCAACAATAAAGGTTTCAGGGGTGGCAACGACACCCAGGTCCATCCCCAAAAGCCCTTTTTTATCCAAAATTATGTCATCAAAAATTTCAGAATGGGTGAGTAACCATTTTTGAAGTTCTTGCTTTGTATCTTTGTAATTGATTCCTAACAATTGAGCTTTGGATTTTTGATGCAAGCTTTGTAATTGCGCAATGTCTTGATTACAACTATCACACCAAGTTGCCCAGAAATGCAAAATTATCAATTGCCCCTGCCACTTGGAAAATGTCACAGGATGATTTTTTTGACCCCATAAGCTTAAGGATTGCTCTGGTAATTTTTTACCGATAACAACACTTGGCATGGTTTTAGGATTTAGTTGCAAGCCACGCGCTAAAAATCCACAAATCATGATAAATACCAACAATGGCCATATACGTTTAGTCATGATACCACCAGTCCCGTCGATAATAATAAAGCGCTAAAAATCCACCCAAGGACATGAATAAACCACCCAGCCAAATCCAACGGATCATGGGCTTGAAATAAACACGAACTGCCCACGCATCCTGTCCAATGGGTTCACCCAATGCCAAATAAATATCTCTAAATAGGTTTGCATCGATGGAAGCATCGGTCATGACCATTTTGCCAATGTTGTATATCCTTTTTTCAGGATACACATAAGCATTTTTATCCAGCTTAAAAGCAACCATTGAACCGTGGTAATTCGCACCTTTGATTTGTTGCTCTTGAATAAAGCGCACTTGATGGCCGGCAATTTCCACTGTTTCTTTGGGTTTCATTTTTAAATCTTTTTCAATGCCATAACCTGTCGATATTGCAATGCCTATTACGGTCAAAGCAAATCCCAGATGAGCAATCCACATGGCCCAATAAGATAATTTTTTAGGACGCTGCAACCTTGCATAAAAAGACCAAACTAAACTAAAAATCACCCAAATGGCCAAAGACAACATGGCCCAAACCATAGCAATCACTTCGACAAAACAAAATCGTAAAACAAGATAAGAAACTATGGTCGACAAGAAAAAAGGTATGATGAGTTTTCGCGCAATTTTGCTGGCATCATCTTGCTGCCAGCGCACATGTATGGCAAGTCCCATAAAAATTAAAAATACAGCAAGCATAGGCGCCATGACAGTATTAAAATAAGGTGCGCCCACAGAAAGTTTACCAAGGCCTAAACCATCGATAATCAATGGATACAATGTACCCAGAAGTACGACCAGCATCATCACAAACAAAATAATATTATTCATCAAAATACTACTTTCTCGACTAAACCAATACATGGGCTTGGTCACTAACAAGTGATGCGCTTTGACAATATATAAACCAAAAGCCCAGCTGATCATGGCCACCAAAAACATTAAAATGAATAAACCACGCTTAGGATCAACTGCAAAAGCATGTACCGAGGTTAAAACCCCAGAGCGCACCAAAAATGTCCCAATTAAACTTAATGCAAAAGCAGTCACGGCCAATAAAATAGACCAGGCTAAAAAGGTTTGTTGCTTTTGGCTGACCAAAAGTGCGTGTAATAATGCAGTACCTACTAACCAAGGCATCAATGAAGCGTTTTCAACGGGGTCCCAGAACCAAAAACCACCCCAGCCCAATTCACGATAAGCCCACCAACTTCCTAAACAAATACCCAATGTTAAACAAGACCAAGCCAATAACACCCAAGGTTTTAACATTTGAATATGATGGCTTTGAAATTCCCCGGACCACAAGGCAGCCATAGCAAAGGCAAAAGGCACCGCAAAGCCAACATAGCCGACATAAAGCAAAGGCGGATGCAATAAAAAGCCGGGATCTTGTAGTAAAGGATTTAAATCTTTTCCCAAGGTATTGAGTTCTTGAAACTGCAAAGCAAAAGGGTTTGAGGTAAAAATAATAAAACTTAATAAACCTAAAATGACGACCATCAATACTGACAAAGCATTTTTAGCATAGTTTTTTTCCATACGTGGCATTTGAAAACTGAAAGCCAAAGTCCAAAGTGACAATAGTGTCACCCACAATAGCACCGACCCCTCATGACCACCCCATACTGCACAAAGCTTATAATACCAAGGCAATAAGGTACTGGAATTTTTCAAAACATAAGCGACTTCAAAATCATCACTTAAAAAACAAATTGCAAGGCAGCCAAAAGATGCCATAATCGAAAGACAAGCAATACGTGCTATAGCTGTCAAATCCTCAGAATTTCTTTTGAAAAGGCCTGTTAAAATAAGCCCCATCGCTATACATAAGAACAAAAATCCAAGTTGAGAAAATATCATGCTATTTTTTCCTTCAAAGTTTTTTTCACTTCAGGAGGCATATAATTTTCATCATGTTTTGCTAAAACTTCTGTGGCTTCGAATCTTTGATTGGAACGCGCAAAACCTTTGACCACAACACCTTGGCCATCACGAAACAAATCAGGCAAAATGCCTCGATACTCAACTGCAATGGTTTTGTCATAATCGGTTATTAGAAATCGTACATCTAAAGAATTTTTGTCGCGTTCGATACTATTTTTAACAACCATGCCTCCAGCTCGGATTAATTTATCAACGGGGGCTTCAGATTTTAAAATTTGTGAAGGCGTGTAATAAAGACTGATGTTTTGTCGCAATGCATAGCTGACCAACGCCACAACCAGTCCTAAAACAACAAGTCCCCAAATTAAAAATTTAAATTTAGATTTTTGAATTTGATTCATAAGAAAACCATTTTTGTAAAAAACGCTTGGTTTTTAAAGATTGAAAACGAATATGAAAAATCATAGCCAACATACCCAATCCGCCAATGCCATAGGAAAGGGCAATATAAAAAAAATGACGTGAATGAATTAAGCTTTCCATAATTTAGCCACCCAATCTTGTTGATATTCTCTTTTGAGCAATGCTTGTTTGCTAAGAGACAAAATAGCCCAAGCACAAAAACACCCCATTCCGACTAATGAAATGAGTAAAGGATATAGCATGGTGCTATGAATTTTAGGTTTTGAAAATACCGTTAAGGTACTACCCTGATGCAAGGTGTTCCACCATTTCACCGAGTAATGAATAATGGGTAAATCAATGACACCCACCCAACAAATGATTGCAACAATTTTATCAGCCGCTTGATTTTGTCCAAGATGGGAAGACAATGCCAAAAGACCTGCATAAATCATCAATAGTATGAGTTCACTGGTAAGACGAGCATCCCATACCCACCATGTTCCCCAAGTTGGCTTACCCCAAAAACTACCAGTCACCAAGGCGATAAAGGTCACGAGTAACCCAACTTGAGCGCATGAACGTAACAAAATTCCGGCCAACTTTATTCGCCAAACCAGCATGCAAAAGGCACAAAAAGCCATCATGGAATAAATACTCAAAGACATCATGGCAGCAGGTACATGCAAATACAATATCCGTACAGAATCACCCTGCTGATAGTCAGGTGGAGAATAAAATAAACCCCATGACCA
Source organism: Legionellales bacterium UBA4759 (assembly GCA_002403515.1). GTDB lineage: Bacteria > Pseudomonadota > Gammaproteobacteria > Legionellales > Legionellaceae > UBA2653. Next base: position 9,164 of record DHHZ01000091.1, read on the forward strand.
CCCTATCAAAAGAAACACGAATGCCAACACCCCAAATACTTGACTACAGGGATGCGCAACTTTATAAAATGTTTTGGGTGAACCCAATGCATACAATCGTTTCAAATGGCACTCTTGGTTGAAAATTTGCTGAAGATTTTAACATTTTTTTTCAAATGGATTAAGCATTTTCCATACTAATTTTTAAAATTGCTGCACTGGCAAAGCTTAAAATAAAAACCATTCCTAAAGACAAGGCACTCAATAGCGCCAAATAAGGTAAAATAGAAAAGTGTTCAAAGGCTGCTGTTAAAGTTGCACTACCCAACATGATAATTGGAATAATCAAAGGAAACAAAACCAACAACATTAAGATGGAGCGATTTGGCCCATAAGCACCAAACGCACCGACCAAACCACACATGGCAAGTAACGCAGGTAACCCACAAAGAAAACTTAACCCCAATGAGAGCATTTCAGTAATATTTAATTGATACATCAACGCTACAATTGGCACACAACAAAGCATACCCAATAAATTGACCATGCCATGCATCAACCATTTACTCAATACATAAGTTTGTAATGAAACACCATGTACCAGCCATTGCTCAAGATACCCATATTGGATATCAGTTTGATAAAATCGCTCAGAGGCTAAAAACACTGCCATCATCATGGCCATCCATACAATACCAGGACACATTGCGTGTAACATTTTTAAATCAAAGGGTAATACCAATGGAAAAAATGATACAAACATCAAAAAAAATAAAAAGGCCTGGGCAAAGGCTTGTTTTTGACGACCCATTAATTTTTTTTCGCGAGAGATTTGTCTAAACATTAAGCCAGATGCCATTCAATCACCTCAGGCTTTTCAAAATGACGTTGATGCGCGGTTAAAATCACCGAACCACCCTGGTTAACATGTTTATCAATATGTTTCCAAAACCATGCCTCTCCTGTCTCATCCAAATTGGCCAAAGGTTCATCCAACATCCAAATCATGGCATCTTGAAGAATCATGCGAATCAGTGCCACTTTTTGTTTTTGACCAACAGATAAAATACCAACCAATTCAGATTCATAATCTTTTAACCCAGCCTCATTGAGTAATTCATCAAAAGACATCGATGTTTTGGTAATGCCTAAACTCAAATTTTCATTGACAGTCAAATCAGGATGAAGACCCAATTGATGCCCTACATAAGCAACTGCATAAGAAAAATTCTGACTCATGTGATAATCAATGCTACCCGAAAAAGGCAAAAGAATACCCACTAATAAACGAAGTAATGTTGATTTTCCAGAACCATTTGCACCTTTTAAATGGCAGATTTGATGAGACGCCAAAGTACAAGACCAATTTTGTAAAACTGGTCTTTGATCGTAAGAAAAAAACAAAGTCTTAGCTTCTAAAATAGTCATAGATGATAGGAAAAAACAAAAAATTATTTTAACAAAATTTAGAGTTTTTCACACTCCATTTCTGCATTTACCAACTCTAAGCGACAAGCCTCCTCTTCACTGACTCGAATAGGTAAACGCATAATGCGACTTTCATCCGCATATCTTACAGCAAAACGCATTAGCACAAAACTAACTGGTAGCATCAATAATAAATCAAATGGAATAGACAAAATTCCGATACCACCATATTGGCTAGAATATGAAATAGGTAACAATAAAGCAAAAAATAAACCAAACCATAACAACCAGGATTTTTGTTGTAAGGATTGTCTATCTGCTAAAACATGTAATGTCACTCCAACTAAAATCGATAAGGCCAATTTCCAGACAATATCAAAACCACACCAAAGCAACATTAACATACCTGCATAAAATCCTAGGAAGCACACCGTCTTGGTAAACTTTAAACGAAAACCAGCATTTTCATGAGCTCGGTATTTTCGAAAAGATAATAAACAAATGGGCCCAATCAAATATGACAAAATACTACAAGAAGATAAAAAAGCCACCATATGCTGCCAACCCGAAAAGGGTAAAAATGATAAGGACCCAACCACAAGATTTACTAAGAGTGCAATAGCAGGTACTTTAAATCGATTGAGTTTAGAAACCACTTTGGGTAAATCTTGGTTAATACCCATCGCGTATAAAATACGTGCTGTGGCTGCTGAATATACCAAGGTTGTGCCCAAAGGAGAAACAGAAGCATCAATCATCAGTAACATCGCAATTCCACTTAAACCCAATATCATTGCCAATCCAACCAAAGGACCACTATCGCCAGAAAAACTTAAGTTTTGCCATCCCTGACTCAAAGCAGTATCGGGTACAGCAATAATAAATCCCCACTGCAATGCTGAATACAATACAAATCCAATCGCTACAGCCCCCAGTAAACTTAAAGGCAATGCTTTTTCAGGATTTTTAACCTCACCGGCCATCAGCAAACCATTTTGAAAGCCCGTAAATGCAAAAGCAATTCCACCTAAAGAAAGTGCTGTAAAAATTCCGTGAAAATCAGTACTGGTAGGTAGTCGCCATTCTATATGATGCGTCATTGATGGCGCCACTGTAAAAAATCCAATAATAGCGCAGATGGGTATAATAAACTTAAAGATACTAATGACTCGATTACAACGAATAAATAAATGTATACCTAAGGTATTAATTAATGTCACAATCACCAACACCGCAATTGCCCAAAAGGTGCCAAAATGAGAAAGATGGAAACCAACCTGAGTTCTATCCACCAATGTTGGAAAAAAATGACTGGCATATTGTAATACGGCCTGAACCTCAATAGGGCCGCACACGACATAAGCAAGCCAAGAAGTCCAAGAAAATAAAAAACCAAAGCCTCTGCCATGGGTCATATTGGGATAATTGACCATACCACCGGCTACTGGAAATAAAACACCCAGCTCACAAAGTGGTAAAGCAATCAAAAACATGATTACAGAAATAATAAACCAAGCGAGCATTGCATAAGTGCCAGCCATTTTGACACTAATATAAGGACTAAATAACCAGCTGGCACCAACCATGCCACCAGCTGACATCAATAACAAATTCCCTTTGGTAATTGCACGCTCAAGCATCATAATCCCTTTTGAATAATATAAGAATTATATTGCCAATAAACCCGATGATTGTCTACGAGTCAGCGATAAGAAGTCCAAAAGGTTGAATTTTTTACCTAGCCTAGGCCTGCCACTTCAAGCCAAAATACAATCCTTGAATTTCAAAATTGCTAAAGCTGCCTGTTTTGCTAGAATAGTTATCCATGTACCCTAGCGCATTGATATAGGTATTCCATAACCATCCAATATCGGCATCTAAATATCCATATCGAAATGCATAATGATAATTAACGCCCAATTTACCATCTAAGCCAGCAACCGCTCGACTCAAATTGCTATCTTTGCGAATCAAATCATTTTCACCGACATAACTTGATTTGGTAGAGCCACCGAGTACAAAACCCGCACCTTTTGCATACATGCCAATGCCATTATCCCAAACATAGGCTAAATCTAAACCAATCCGAGGCCCAAAACCATTAAAAGTTGAATAAGCCCAAGTGTTGTCATTATTGTTTATGGTAGACCTTCCAGTTACATCTACGGATTCAATAGTATAGCTGTAAGTTTGATTAGCAACTCTTGAAAACTGTCCACCACCATGAAAACGAATCGTACGATGTTCTGAATATTTTGTTAATTGCCCTACTTCAATATTGACCTGATCCCATTGTGGAGAAGTGGAGTAATATTGATTATCATTTAAAATATCAACATCTACACCATTAGGATAAGAGTAGTTAATCATACTGG
>DHHZ01000030.1 GCA_002403515.1 Legionellales bacterium UBA4759
GCATTTGATGGGCATCTAAAGATTTAAATTTAAGTTTTGGAAATGTCTTGGATAAATTTTTTGCTGTATTTTCCAAATCAATTGGGGTGCAATCATTAGCGGGTGTATTGGCTAAATCTAAACACAATTTCATACCATCCCATAGTGCTTGGGTATCATCAATTATTTTTTTCTGAGCAGGGATGTTGTAAAAAAATTCTTGGAAAGAAATGGCATTGGTTTTTGATTTGTAGCGATTGAATTGATAGAAGTGATTCTCAATTGTTAAAATAGAAAGTCTTAATTGCTCATCGGCAGATAGTTTTTTGCTTGGTGGCAAACTCAAAGTCACACTTTGAAACTTTTTATCTTTGATAATATCCAATATTTTTTTTAAAGATTTTTTTAAAGAATCAGCAGAAAAATTATCTTCATCACCCAGTTGTATTAAAATTAGAGTTTGTTTAGGTGCGGTATACCAAAACCAATCATCAGCTTTGGTTAAATCAGAGTGATATTTTTTATAAATATCTTTGAGTTCATCAGCAGATTGTAGGATTGAAGGCATTTGTTTTTGATTTTCAAAGACACCAATGATTAAGCAATCTGACGACTTGGGCAGATTGTTTTCAACTAGGAAGTGTTGCATAATGAACCTCATTCGTTTTAAAAAATTATTTTAATTGATTTCTAGTTGGAATGCACGATTGTGTTGGTTTTTAGATATTTAGCAAAAGAAGTTTTTATGACTTTATTGGCACTGACTGTGATCTTGATGTTTATCATCGTCAGTAACCAACTCGTTGGTTATTTAAATCGTGCAGCAAGTGGCAGAATCCCTGGTATTTTAGTTTTAAAACTCTTGTTTTTAGAGATGCCCAATTTATTAACGGTTTTATTACCACTTGGTTTTTACATGTCGGTGATGTTGGCCTATGGCAGACTCTACAGTGAAAATGAAATGTTGGTATTTCAAGCTTGTGGTATGAGTACACAACGCTTGGTTCAATACACGCTTGTCATGGCCTCAATTGTCTCATTGATTGTGGGTCTGATGGTGCATTTCAACCCTAACTTTGCAGCCCAACGAACGCGAATTTTACAGACTTCAGGGGTAAAAGCATTTATTCAAATGCTAGCGCCACAGCATTTCCAAGAATTACCCAATCAACAAGTTTTATATATTGATGCGATTAATCGTAAGCATACACAAGCCAGTGGCTTATTTTTGGCGCAACGCAATACAGATTTGAGTAAACCTTGGAAATGGCAAATTATTGCAGCCAATGACATGGAAATGAAAAAAAATGCCAGTCATCAAGATGAGGTGGTGATTAATAATGGACAAATTTATCGTTTATCACCTGGCTCTTTAAGTGCCCAATATGGCACATTCAAACATGGTGTTATCAAAGTTCCAGATCCCGTGATACAAAATAAAGATGATTATAGAACATTATCAACCGTTGAGCTTTGGAAAACCCGAAAAAATAGTTTGGCATTGAGTGCTGAGTTCCAATGGCGGGTCTCAATTATAGTAATGTCATTGGTATTGGTATTCGTTGCAGTTCCTTTAAGTCGAGTCAATCCTCGGTCTGGAAAGTTTTCTAAGATATTGCCTGCGATGGTGGTATTTTTGATGTATGTGAATTTTTTATTTCTTTGGCGAGATAAATTGACCGATGGAAAATGGGAGCATTTTAACAATATGGTGCTGGTTCATTTGGTGATTTTGGCACTGGGTGGCTTTTTACTCTGGCAACAAAAGAGGAAGCTATCTTGAAAAAAATTCATGCTTATGTGATGACAACCGTTTTACAAAGTATATTTGTTATTTTATCCATCTTGCTTGTTTTACAATTTTTTATTCTCTTTATGAATCAAATGGGAGATTTGGGTAAGGGGAGTTATCACTTAAAAGAAGCCATGCTTTTTGTCTTATTGCGCCTGCCTTATGAATTAAGTATTTGTTTTCCAATCATTTGTTTGCTGGGCTGTTTGGTGGGTTTGAGCATATTGGCCAATCATAGTGAATTGGTGGTCATGCGTGCCAGTGGCTTATCGATTGGTGATATTATTAAGATTGTAGCCGTTGCAGGCATTGGTTTAATTATTTTAGTCATGACTCTATCAGAAAGTTTTGTACCAAAAATGATTTTTAAAGCTAATAATTTAAAATTAGAGGCATTGAATAACGGACAATTGTTTCGTCAAGCACAATCTTTGTGGTTTCGTCATCATGAAAACTTTTGGTATGTTTCTGAGGTTGTAAATCCCTATGAACTAAAAGACGTCACGATGTTTTCGAAAGATAAACAAAATCATGTGAATTCTATAGAAAATTTTCAAAAACTTGTATGGAAAGATGGGGTTTGGGTTGCCATCAGTGCGGAGATGACTTACTTTTCTAAAGATCACAAAATGAGTCGCTATCAAGCAGATATGCTCGATAAGATTCATCTGCCATTAGGGCCGCAGTTTTTTAAGCATATTGAACGCTCGGCAGATGAAATGACTATTAAAAATCTTTACCATCGCATAGAGCATTTGCAAGCCCACCAAGATATGGGAAAAGAAAAGTTGATATTTTGGCAAAGATTGATGCAACCTTTGAACACTTTATTGATGATGGTTTTGGCCATACCATTTATTTTTGGGCCCTTAAGAAGCTCTACCATGGGTGCTAAATTAATTGTGGGTATTGCCATGGGTTTTGGATTTTACATCATGAATCAAATGTTTGGATTTATTAGTCAAGTTTATCAAATTCAACCTGTGATAGGTGCAACATTACCCATGTTTATATTTGGGATTTTTGGTATTTATTTGTTAAAAAAATCCCGTTAGTTTTTTTGCTCCACATCTTTCAATACGCCTTGAATAAATGTTAAATGATAACTTGGATTGTATTGATCAAGTTTATAAATCCAAAGCTCGGGTCTATCGCTTTTCGCAACAGGAACCTGTGTGTAGGTTTGATCGGTATAATCCGGGTTGCCACAAGCATGAATGACATCCTCATAACTGTCACCGACATTAATGGGAGAGCCATTGCTATAACTTGGGTTACCTGCAAACTGAGTTGCACCTGGATATTGGCAAGCTGTTGTTCCTTGGACGCCATTGCCATTTAAACTGATGGTTTTTACTTTATTATCGACGATATCCACAGTCACTGTGCTGTTATTAGAGCTACTGGGGATACTGAAAATGTGATAGACCTTATTTAAATCCCAATAATAAACAGGACCTTTGTACATGTTGTTATAACTCAGGCGAGTTACAGGTTGATTGCGTACAATATTACCACCTTCTTGTTTTAATTGTGGGTCGCCACAGTTATTTAGGACCTCTTCTGTCGTCATCCCAACACGAATAAAAGCATGTTTTTGCGCACAATAAAAACCATCAGCTGAAAATCCTGGGAGAGAAAGACCTAAGCTTAGAAATAGGAGGTATCTTTTCATCATTTAATACTCATCGAAGTTATATATTATTTATAGCATAAAATACTCAAAATGAAGACAAATAGAAGACAGTCATCATTCACTTCAATTTTATATCATCAAATCGTGTAAATAAAAATCATTATCATTTATCGATGCCTTAAAGCAATCAAAGAAGAGGATGACATTGGGACATCGATATTAATAATAGCTGCCAAAAAAACCGAATCTTTCAATATAATACCTACAATGCTTCCAAAAGAAATTGCTTGTGTTATTAA
>DHHZ01000037.1 GCA_002403515.1 Legionellales bacterium UBA4759
ATCGTGATGTGAGAACCAATACCCCAATAAAAGAAAATGCAGAACCAACACCTATCATGAAACGGCCCATTGCTGCGGTAATGACACTGTCGGTTGAAGCAAAAAAGAAAGATCCCATCGCACACAATAATAATGCAAAGGTCATTAATCGACGTGGACCAAATCTATCAAACATCAAGCCAGCTGGTAATTGCATGGGGGCATAAGCATAAAAATAAAATGCCGAAATGATTCCAAATCCTGATGCAGTGACATGAAATGTTTGCATCATGGGTTGAGCCATCACACTTGGGGCAACTTGTAATATAAATTCATACAAATAAAAACAAGAGGCTAAGAAAAATATTGTATAAGCTTTGGTTCTAAATTTTCCTTCGAATCGATTCATAAAAATCTTCTCCTCATCAATAATCAATCAATTAGACCTAGGTTCATTAAAATTGTCAATCACCTATTGGCAAATCAGTCCTAATAACATCTGATCATTCCCTCCCATCACTGATGATACATCATGACGAATAGATTTCATTCGACACCAACCTAACCAGGCCATCATCATCGCTTCTAAATAATCACTTGAAATATCCTTTTCATCTGTCTCGCAAACACGGTAATTGGGAAGCAAAGATATTAGGGAACCCATCAAAAGAGTATTCTTTACCCCGCCTCCACAAATATAAACAGAACTATTTGCTGGTAAATATTTTTTAATTTCTTGAGCGATTAATTGCGCGGTAAGTTGTACTAAGGTTGCCTGCACATCTTCTTGCATCAATATCATGCCCTTGGCGTAATGCCCAAGCCAATCTAATGAAAAATATTCTTTACCAATACTTTTAGGAAAATCTTGAGAAAAATATCTATCAGTTAATAATTTTGTCAAAAGTTCTTGAAAAACTTGGCCTTTGGCTGCCCATTGACCGCCTTTGTCGTATTGCGCATCAAAATGCGAACTTATCCAGGCATCTAATAAACAGTTGCCAGGACCAATGTCGTATCCTACAAGGGGCATGCCCTCTCGTATAAAAGATACATTGCTGATACCGCCAATATTTACCACAGCGACATTTTTTTCATTCCCAAACAAATACTGATGGTACAAAGGTGCAAGTGGCGCGCCTTGTCCACCTTGAACAACATTGTGACTGCGAAAATCAAAAACAACCGGTACTTTTAATTTTTCATAAATGGTATAAGGACAACCTATTTGCCAGGTATAGGGCAAATCCACTTGAGTTTGATGACAAATGGTTTGACCATGGCTTCCAATCACAGAAATTGGCTCATTTAACTCATTCATCAAAGCCATGCCAGCATCGGCAAAAGCAAGACCCACCTCCCGATGAAGTTGCGCAAAAAAATGCATATCGAAGGCATGCCCCTGCATAACCATTTTTAATTTCTCAGACAGTTCAGCTGGATATGCAAATGTTTGACCCAAAACCAATTGCTGTGTTTTTACATCAACAATAGCGACATCTATGCCATCCATACTTGTCCCAGACATCAACCCCAACGCCAGTTCTCTCATTATGCCTCTTTTTTTATGGGAAATAATTCATAAAAATTTTGTGTAGTGGCTTCTGCAACTTCTTGGTAAGAAATTCCTCGAAGCATCGCTATCGTTTCACATACATGTTTTACCCATGCTGGATGATTACTTTTACCACGATGAGGAACCGGTGCCAAATAAGGTGAGTCTGTTTCAATCAGTAATCGATTAAGCGGGGTTTTTTTTGCTACTTCATGAACTTGATGAGCATTTTTGAATGTCACAATCCCAGATAATGAAATCATAAAATCCAATTCTAAGGCATCTTTTGCAACCGCCCAATCCTCAGTAAAGCAATGCATCACACCTCGACACTCATGGGCTTTTTCAGCTTTTAAAATATCGATGGTATCTTTTGCAGCCATTCGGGTATGGATAATTAAAGGTTTTTTAAGGGTTTTAGCAACATCTATGTGTTGTTGAAACAAAGATTGTTGAGCCTGGCGCAAGAGTTCATCTTCAATATGGTAATAATCAAGGCCTGTTTCACCAATAGCAACACATTTGGCTAAAGCGCCCTCTTTTAATAACCAATCTCGCTTATCACTTGCCATAACACTGGTTGGATGCCAACCAACAGAATAAGAAACATGTGGATGCTGCGCAATTTTTTTAAGTTCCTCAACATCTTCGAGCTCAACACTCACGGTCAAAAAGTGTTGGACACCCTCTCCCATTGCGTAATCCAAGGCTTGGTTTAAGTCACCATTAAACTCAGTCAAATCCAAACGATTTAAATGACAATGTGAATCAACAATCATTCAATTTTCCCTTCAAAATCAAAAATAAACGACTCAATAACAATTGCTCTTGATAATTTATACCTTTGCGTAGTTGTTGTCTGGTTACTAAAAGATTATCCCAAAAAGACCACCACAATGCTAAGGGAATTGCGAATAAAAATGTTAAGTCTTCTTTTATGCTATTCAAAGTCATTCGTTTTTCAATCATTTGCGCAGCAATATATTGTAAAAATACAAGAATGTCATCCAGTTGAAAAGGCTCAAGAATTTTAAGCAACTCCATTAAATCCTTCTTGTCATCCAGAAATAATTTTAAGCTTTGTAAAAAATCTGCTTGTATTGGAGCAAGTGGTAAGTGATCTGCTTGTAATGGATAATCATTTGGCAGTTGAAACAATACACAACGACTTTGAATGGTCTTTGGCAACAAAGATGGATTGTCGACAATGAGGATAAAATGCGTTTTATACGATGGTTCTTCAAGAATTTTCAATAATGCATTCGCACTATTGATATTCATACTATCTGCTTTATCAATAATTATCCATTGTGATGGCGCATGCGAAGGCGTTTGATAAGCAATATTTTGTAAATCTCTAATTTGTTCAATTTTTATGGCATGCCCTGCCTGGGCTGGTGCTATGGTATAAATATCTGGATGATGTCCAGATGTTAAAAGCTCGCAACCTTGACATAAGCTACAACGACTTTGTGATTCACAACAAGCCATTTGTAAAAATGAATCTACCACAGCATAACAATCTGTATGAGCACCCTGCAACATCATTGCATTTGGCATCCGCGATTGTTTTAACATCTCTTCTAGCATAGATAAAATATTCATCTTAATGCCTTTCTAACCACTGATTTAATTTCATCATCAGTTCGTCTTGAACGCTTGCAATAGGCTGATTAGCATCTATGCGCAGCACATTTGGATAATCAAGTAATAAAGTTTCATAAGCATTGGCGACATTTTCAAAAAAACTAATATCTTGTTTTTCAATATGATCAAGGCCACCACGCATCAACATACGTTCATAGGCACGTTTTGGTTCTACTGATAAATAAATGGTTAAATCTGGCTTTTTACCTTGTAAGCAAAGCGTTGATATGGTTTTAATTGTTGCAAAATCCAAGCCTCGTCCACCTGCTTGATAAGCAAACGTGGATAATTCATGTCTATCTAAAACCACACAATGACCCATTTCTAAGGCAGGTAAAATTTGAGTTTCTAAGAGTTGGTAGCGCGCAGCATAAAAAAGCAGTACCTCAGCCAGGGGGAGAATACCCAAACCCTCCGTTTTAAGAATATTACGTACAGCTTCTCCAAATGTAGTGCCTCCAGGCTCCCTAAAAGCCTGTACTGTTAACGTTTTTAATTTCAGTTGATCAATGACTGTATGAATGGCAGTGGTTTTTCCGGCACCATCAATCCCTTCGACCACTATCCAAAAACCCTGTTTAGTCGACATTTTCTTCCCTCTTGATATGTGCAATCGCATTTTTTTGTTGCTGATATTCTACAGAAAAAACATGTTGTCCATGGCCATTGGCCACAAAATATAAATAAGTGGTTTTTTGAGGATGCGCAGCAGCTTGTAATGATGCCTCACTGACCATCGCTATCGGCGTTGGTGGTAATCCTTTATGTAAATAACTATTATAAGGACTATCTATTTTTATATCACGGCCTTTCAAAATCACATGACCGCAACCTGGCATACCATAAACGACGGTCGGATCCATTTGTAATGGCATTTTCAAACGCAAACGATTGATAATTACACCACTAATCAATCGACGTTCTGAATCAATTGCAGTTTCTTTTTCAATAATCGATGCTGCAATCAATAACTCGTATGGATTTGCGTAGGGTAAACCTGAGTCGCGAGTTTGCCAGATTTGATTCAATGTTAAATCCATTTTCTTTCGCGATAATTTTAAAACGGGCAATATGCTTTCACCATACGGTTGAATATAAGTTGAAGGATAAAAAAGTCCCTCTAAAGATGCATAACCTTGCTGCAAGTCATTGAGCATACTATCATGAAACTGATATTCATGAGACTCAGACCATTCTTTCAAGTACTCACACAAACGTTGACCTTCAATCATCTTAACGTTCACGGTATACACGCGACCTTGAATAATTTTATGTAATAGACTAATCGCGGTATCTTGCGGTTGTATGAGATAGCTTCCTGATTTTAACAAAGAAGACAGTTGGTAATAACGAATAATGCCTAAAAAAAACTTCGGTGATTGAATCATCCCTTTGGCATATAGAATTTCACTGAGTTTTCGAGCTGAAGAAGCCTTAGGCAAAGTAATTATCGTATCTGTTTGAACAAGCGGTTTTTTGAAGAATTCTTGTTGAATTTGCCAGATGTAAAAAGTGACTATACAGATGATAGTCACTATACATAAAGCTAATATTTTAAGCCAACGATGTGGCAAACTCATTTTTTATCCTATTTTTTTGAATAGAACGGAGGCGTTTGTTCCACCGAATCCAAATGAATTGCTCATCGTGCAATCAATGCGTCGCTCTTGTTTATGATGAGGCACAAAATTTAAATCACAACCTTCATCAGGATGGTCTAAATTGATTGTAGGTGGGGCTACTTGATCACGAATAGCCAATACGCTAAAGATGGCTTCAACTGCGCCAGTAGCACCTAGCAAATGCCCTGTCATCGATTTGGTTGAACTCACTGCTAGATCATAAGCATGACTTCCAAAAACATTTTTAATGGCTTTGGTTTCATTCAAATCATTCAGGTATGTTGAGGTACCATGGGCGTTGATATAATCAACAGCAGTGATATCTAAACCAGCGTCTTGTAATGCAACTCTCATACAACTCATCGCACCTTCGCCAGTTTCATCAGGCGCAGTAATGTGATAAGCATCGCCTGACATACCAAAACCAGCCAGTTCTGCATAAATAGTTGCACCGCGTTTTTTAGCATGTTCGTATTCTTCTAATACCAAAATACCAGCACCTTCACCCATCACAAAGCCATCACGGTCTTTGTCCCAAGGACGAGAGGCTTTTGTTGGTTCATCATTGCGTTTTGATAAAGCGCGGACAGCAGAGAAACCTGCGATACATAATGGTGTGTTGGTCATTTCCGAACCACCACAAACCATAACATCTGCATCACCATAGGCAATTAAGCGGCCTGCTAAACCTACATTATGAGTACCGGTGGTACATGCTGTTACGACTGAAATATTGGGGCCTTTAAGACCATGTCGAATAGAAATCTGACCTGCGACCATATTGATAATGCCAGCAGGAATAAAGAAAGGAGAAACCTTTTTAGGTCCACCAAGCATTAATTTTTCTTGATTATTGGTAATTGTTTCAATACCGCCGATGCCAGCACCAACAGCAACACCAAATCGGTGTGCATTATCTGGAGTCACTTTTAGACCAGATAATTTTAAGGCCTCATCTGCTGCTACAACACCATACTGTGAAAACTTATCCATTTTACGAGCTTCTTTGACATCAAAGTACGCTTCAGGATTGAAATTTTTTACACGAGCCCAAATCTTGGTAGGATAGTCAGTCACATCGAATTCATCAACTTTAGAAACGCCACTGACGCCATTTAAAATATTTGACCATGTTTCTGGGGCTGTTAAACCTACAGGGGTTATCATCCCAAAACCGGTAACCACCACACGTCTTTTACTCAAGAAGACTCTCCTTTCTCATATGAAAAAATCATCAATAAAAAAACAGTGGGTAAATAAATTCACCCACTGTTTCAATTCAATTAAGCATCTTTATTCATATTTGCTTCGATGTAATCAATCGCTTCTTGAATTGTGGTGATTTTTTCTGATTTTTCATCAG
>DHHZ01000036.1 GCA_002403515.1 Legionellales bacterium UBA4759
TGTGGCTAATTAACCGCATACGATATATTCAGATTTGATTGGCATATTTTTTAAAAATTCAGCAAATTCATGTGCCTCTTTTTTTAATGTTGATGCATGCTTATCAAATGCTAAAACAAATCGAGTTTCTTGAATTTGTTGTCTATTTAGCATGATTTTTCCTTAATATTAACTTATTTTTAGTATAGAACAAAAAATTAAAATGTTTTAAATTTACGCAAAAAATAATTTAGAAACTGAGGTGTAAAAACATGCATGTTTATGATTTTATTGCATTTTTTTTATTTTTAGGTTATAAAATATGGAAAATAACAACAATAAGGCTATGGGATGCAAATTTTAACTGTCCCGTTTGAAGAATATTTTTATATAGAATTAGGTCAGCACACCGTTAAAGTTATCACATTCCCAACAACGGAGTTTGGTAATATCAAATTTGGGATTGAAGCTTCACGCGATGTGCAAATCCATCGAGAAGAAGTATATGAATCTATTCAGAGTCAAAAAGTTAAACAAGAAGAACTTGTTTAACTAAAAAAGCTTGGTGTAAAACACCAAGCCTAGCTGACTAAATTAAATCGTTCACCATATTGATTTGCAAGTTCCACAAACAACTCACTCAGTTGTGCTTTACCAAATTGCTCTGCATAATGCATTGGACCGCCTCTAAATGGTGCAAATCCTGTACCGAATATCATGCCCGCATCCAATAAGTTGGCATCAGCAACTACATTTTCCCGTAAACAAGCAAAGGATTCATTAACCATACGCATAATTAATCTTTGTGCGATATCCTTGGTTAAACCCTTTTTGGGTAAAGGTTTTTTAATTGCTTTTCCATTTTTATAGTTATAAAAACCTTGACCTGTTTTTTTACCCAATTGTTTATTGGCAACCATTTTTTCTAATTTTGGTGGTACATGTCCGCCATAATATTGAGTAAGGTTATTCGCAACTGCCAAACAAACATCTAATCCAACGGTATCGGCCAATTCTATGGGTCCCATCATCATGCCAAAATCTTTGGCTGATTTATCGATAGCCTCAGCTTGTACACCTTCAGATAGCAATTGCATACTTTCTAAGAGATAAGGCATTAAAATTCGATTGACTAAAAAACCAGGGCTAGATTTAACAGGTAATGGCAACCGTGAAATTTGCCCTACAAATGCACATGCATCGTAGAGATGTTTTTCACTGGTATTTTGACCATAAACCACTTCAACCAACTCCATCATGGCCACAGGATTAAAGAAATGAATGCCTACTAAACGGCTTTTATCTTCCATAACTGCAGCAATTTCAAACAATGGAATACTGGATGTATTGGTTGCTAATATTGCATTAGGTTTGGCAAGTGCTTCTATCTTTTTAAAGATTTCTTGTTTAACAGCTAAGTTTTCAAAAACTGCTTCGATGATGACATCTGCACGAGCAACTCCATCACCTTGCGGATCTGGAATTAATCTATCAATAGCTGCTCGAATTAAATGGGGTTTTTTTAATCTTTTTTGGTATAGTGCATTTGCTCTAGCAAATGCTGGCCCCATTTGTTCATAGGATTGATCTTGCAAAGTGACGGTTAGTCCTCGCATTGCACACCAAGCTGCAATATCACCACCCATAACACCTGCACCAATCACGTGGACATGTTTGGCTCGGAATGTTGATTTTTTTGAAAAATCTTTAAGTCTATCCTTTAATAAAAATGCTCGAATAAGATTCTCTGCAGTAGGATGCTCAAAAACAAGATTCAGTACAGATTCGGTTTCTTTTTCATAAGCTTTTGAACCCATTCCAAAATATTTTTCCCACAAATACACCATACTCATTGGGGCTGGATATTGTTCAACATTAATTTTTTTAACCAATTGCCCTTTAATGACTGATGACAGTAATTTTCTGGATAAATCGTGGTTGGAAAATTTCTGTAAAAATGTTGGTTGATGCGGCTTGGGTTGTTCAACAATGTAGTATTCAGCGACTCGTCGCAGTTGTCGAACTGGAGCGATTTCATCGACCATTCCGATTGCTTTTGCTGCTTTTGCAGATGCAGGTTTTCCAGATAACATCACTTTAGTTAATGCATCAAATCCACCAACAAGTTTTGTTAGACGGACTGTGCCACCCCAACCAGGATGGATGCCCAATAAAACTTCTGGTAAACCAATTTTAGTTTCTGCTCTATCTGAAGCGACTCGATATCGGCAAGCCAATGCCAATTCATAACCGCCACCCATGCAAAACCCATCAATCATGGCTACTGTTGGTATAGTCAATTGCTCAATGCGATTGAATACATTTAAACCTTTTTTTAAGAAATCTCGAACTTGGTCTGGTTCATGATATTTTGAGAATGTGTGAACATCAGCACCAGCAATAAAACCAGAAGATTTTTTAGAATAAATCACCAAACCTTTAATCGATTCATCTTTCCCAATTTTTTGAATCAGAATATTAAGCTCATCCAGCACATCATGATTAATAACATTCGCAGAAGAATTATGACAATCTAAGCCCAACCAAGCAATTCCATAGATATCGAGCTCTTTGGTCCAATTTTGAAATTCAATGATCATAATCCCCCCTTCAATAACATCGCGCCCCCAAGACCGCCACCTATACAAATAGAAGCAACACCACGCTTGAGTCCTTTTTGTTTCATATTCATCAAACTATGCAATACAATTCTTGCGCCAGATGCACCCACAGGATGCCCTGCTGCAATAGCCCCTCCCTGAGGATTCAATTTGGCTAAATCAAAAGCGCCCCAGGCTTTACTATGCTCTAGAACATTTTGACAATAATCTTTTGATGCAAAAGCCTCTAAACAAGCAAGGACTTGAACTGCAAAAGCTTCATTGATTTCAAGAGTATCGATATCATCAAATGTCAAATCATGACGCTCTAACAATGAGCTTACTGCGTGCACAGGTCCTAAGCCCATATACATAGGGTCAAGAGCACTCCATTGGGTATCCTTGATTTCTCCTAAAATGGGTAAATCATATTCTTTGACAGCTTGTTCACTAGCAAGCAATAACATAGCGGCACCATCGGACACCTGTGAGCTGTTGCCGGCTGTGACTTGTCCAAATCTTTTATCAAATACGGGTTTGAGTTTTGCCATTCCTTCCAAACTTGCATCTGCACGTAAACCTGTATCTTTGGTGTAAACATTTCCTTTGGAATCAATGACTGGGATGACCTCTTCCATTAATCCTTCTTCATAAGCCTTGGCTAGTTTGAGATGACTCTCTACAGAAAACTCGTCCATTTGCTGACGTGGAATATTAAAACGAAATGCTAATTCTTCAGCAGTTTGCCCCATGTTCATGCCGATTAAAGGATCGGTTAATCCACGAAGTAAACCAAACACTGGCACCAAATAATTTGGTTTTAATTGAGCAAGGACTTTGGCCTTTTGTGTAACACCTTTAGCACCCATCCAACGCCCTAACCAATCCATCATGGTCAAATCATATAAAATCGGAGCACGACTCATGGCCTCTGTTCCACCAGCTAAAACCAAATGACATCGCCCTGAGGCAATATCTTTTGCGGCAGAATCTATAGATTGCATCCCTGAAGCACAATTTCGCATAACGGTATATGCAGGTACTTTTTCACCACAACTCAAACGCATGGCAATTAATCTTGCAATATTGGCTTCATCGGGGCTTGGCATTGCTGCGCCAATAACAACCTCATCAATATAAGAGGGTTCAATGGGAAGCCTTTTTAAAAGCGCTTGACCGGCTTGAACTGCTAAATCAGAAGCACTAAAAGGACCAACGCCTTTGGCTTTCAAAAATGGGGTGCGGGCACCATCAACAACAAATACCGGGGCTCCAAAATTTTTTTCTTGGATTTTTTTCACAGATCCTCCTTAATCGGAATTCGTAAATCCAGTTTTTTAACTATCTTAGCACTACCCATATCAATAGAAAATAGCTAGAAAAATGTTATTCAAGAATCAAAATAATTGATGGTTGTTTAAAAAAACAATATAATTTATCTTTTGTTTTCATACTGAAGAAAAAATGCCTAATCCAAAATGCTTTGTTTTATCTCTAGACTTTGATGGCTGCACTGATAGACCCTCAAGTCATCGCGCCATTGTTACACATGTATTAGATGTTTATCGTCAAAATCAAAGCATTCAAAAAATTGTGTTAATTATTGGTTCTTTGAGACAATCTTTGCACTTGGATATTTTGAATGCTTTAAGAAATTCAACTTTCCCATATGTTTCCTGCACAAGTCTCCAAGAACAATTAATGCCGCTTTTGAAATCACAATTGGATACTGAATTTCCTGAGCAAGAAATTGAAATCGTTTTTGATACATTTTTGCAGTCTGATGTTTACAATGAACTTGATAACGGCACATGCTTTCAGACCATGAAAAAAGTTTTTCATACCACGAGTTTTGAAAGTTCTCGAGCTATTGAGCAAAGTGATTTTACTGAAATAGTCATGGATAAACACGGTAAAGAAATTGAACTGGTGCATGCTAAGCATCTGTCAGACTGTAGTAAAATTAGCATTCTTTACGGACAATTTCATCATATTGCAACAACCTATGCCCAAACACCTTGTCTTATGCATTTTTATGATGACAGATATGATATTCTTCGATCATTAAGTCAATTTTATAATAGATACCCTCAGTGGATACCATCTTGTATATCGCTACAACTTTTTTGTCACACCTCTTTACCAGATCATATGCCCATCAATTTTGGAAAAGTGATAACCGGTATTGGAGAGACAAATACTGACTTTAAAAATCACTTGTTAAAGCTTGCTCATTTATTAAGATGGAACAGTATCCCAGAAAATTTTCCTGAAATGCCACTATATTTCGAAGAAGCATTAACAACCGAAATAGAAACAGCCGTATTTCATTCCACCGAAGAACATGAGAATCAAGAAGAAAATGATTACACAGAAATTCCTATACCTACAACTTTTATTGGAGAAGAGCCCCTTATCGGTGCGTTCCAAGCCATTATGAAGCAGGCCAATGCTATTTTAAAAGCGCACTCACAAGATGAATTGGATTTTTTCAATGAATATTTAGAGACATTAGAATACTTTGAAGAAGAACAGCCTTTATATGAAGCAACTTATCTAAAACAATTTTATTTTGAAAAACCTCGTCTAGAACGAGAAGATTTTTTAAAATTAAGTGAAGCAGAAGCCGTATTGTATAATTACACCCCTCATAATTATGAAAAGGAAATAGAAGAAGCAAAAGATTATGCTGCAAACCGATGTTTACTCGACGGCAGAATTCAAGCTCATCAAGCAGAATTTAAATCTTTCAAATTTAATACAGCCGCAAAATTGGCTTTACTTTGCGAAATAAGCACAGAAGAGTTCCTTAGAAAAGTTGAAATATTCAAAAATTCAAAAGCATCGACTATTGCAACACCAAAAGCAATGCGACCTTCAGCATCGCCCTCATTTTTTTCACGTGAAGAAACAATTACAGGAAACGGGGATAAACCAAGCTTAGGACTCTAAAATAAATATCTCAGACATCAGTAAAGAGATTATGATCTATACTGATGATATAAGGGAACTTTTATTTAATAACTGACCTTACGCACTA
>DHHZ01000034.1 GCA_002403515.1 Legionellales bacterium UBA4759
AATAACCTTTTTCATGATTTCAGTCCTTATTTGAAATTTATAGCTCTCACATTCAAATATAGCAAAGGTTTTTCCATTTTCCAGGCTGAATTGAAAAAAAAGTTAAATGACGATGATATGGTCTTTTTATCGATGGTTTTTCGACTTTGCTTTCCGCCTATTCGACATCTTATTTGATCATTTATAGAGTTTGTGACAATATCCCTTTTTTGGTGGTAATTTTTTAGGTGTCGATAATGTTTAAATTTAGGGGTTTGGTTTTAATGGGTGTACTTGGTTTAGCGATGCAACAAGCATTTGCGATTTCATATGACAAGCCATGTCCTTTTGCGCAAGATATTTTAAAATTCAGAGGCAATTTGGAAATCTCATTTCCAAGCGAATACCAAAGCTCCACGCAAAGTCTATCGATGGGTTTAATGAAACTCCAGGAAAACCTACATGATACGACTTTTTTTGTAATCTCTGGGATCAATATAGAAAAAAATCAAGATTTAGATGAAGTCATTGATGCATCGATTGCGCAATTGAAATCTGAAAATGAATATCCAGCTAAATTTGAAATTGAAGATAATTTTGATGCACCTATTTGTTCATATACACTGCCAAATCATCCAGAGGTTAAGGCTTTAATAATGACAGTACCTTATGAACAAAATCTGCAACAACAATTGAATATGAGAAAAATCATTCGACATTTTCAAAAATAAATTGTTCATTAACTGTTCTTTTTGATAGAATGATTGAAATTTTTGATTGAATCATTGTCATGAAAGTTGATTTACATTTTCATAGTACTTATTCCGATGGTGATCTTGGTTTGGAAGCCCTCATCCAAATGGCTTGTGATAATCAAGTCGAGTTGATGTCTTTAACAGATCATGATTCCATCGATGCTTATCCTCATTTTAGCGATTTAGCCAAGGCAAAAGGTATTCAGACTTTATGTGGTTTGGAATGCAGTGTCACTTGGTTTTCCCAGGAATTACATGTCATCGGTTTGGGGGTTGATCCTACCCATCAAAGTTTAATTTCTTATTTAGAAATTCAAAAAGAAAAACGCCTGGTTCGTGCCAAACATATAGCCCAACAACTAGAAAAAATTGGTTTTACCGAATGTTTTGAAAAAGTCAGTCAATTGGCTGGCCATCAAAATATTTCACGCACCCATTTTGCCAAATTACTCGTTGAGCAATATAAAGTACGCGATGCCAGAACGGCATTCAAAGATTATTTGGGGCAAAGAGGAGCGGCTTACGTACCAAGTCAATGGGTCAATCTTGAAGAGACGATTGCAGTTATAAAAAATAGTGGTGGTGTTGCGGTTTTGGCTCATCCCTTGCATTATCAACTGACTACCGCACAACTTAAAGGTTTAATCAAAGCTTTCAAAGACGCCAAAGGCGAGGGTATTGAAGTTATTTCTGGTTTTCAAACCCCCAAAGATACCAAACGTATGGCACAATTTTGTGTGGACTTTAAGCTTTGGGCTTCAACAGGCTCTGATTTTCATCGTAGTGCACCGTTTAGAGCAACACTTGGCAATCAAACTGCTTTGCCAGAGCACTTGAATCCCATCTGGCAACATGATGCTTTTCAATCAAGCATACAGTTGTTAGAATAAGCCAAGGAATAGTTCGCTTAAGGAATGTGACACATGCGACATTGGTTTGTTGTACATCCGGATAATCCGCAGGCACGCTTGTTAAGGCAGGCGGTGAGTATTATCCAAAATGGTGGTATTGTTGTTTATCCAACCGATTCAGGTTATGCAATTGGTTGTGGATTAGGCCAAAAAGAAGCTGCCCAACGTATTCGACGTATTCGACAAATGCAACATAACCAATACATGTCTTTAGTTTGTCGGGATTTGGCAAATTTGGCGGAGTATGCCTCTGTTTCAACCCCTATCTATCGATTACTCAAGGCATTTACGCCTGGCGCTTATACCTTTATTTTAAAAGCTTCACCAGAATTGCCAAAAATGATGTATCATCCCAAGCGAAAGACCTTGGGTTTACGAATTCCCAATCAATCAGTCACTTGGGCTTTGCTGGAAATGATGGAAGGCCCGATGATGAGTACCACATTGAAATTACCCGGTGTTGAATTTCCTTTATCGGAACCTCAAGCTATTGCTGATTTATTAGGTCATCAAGTGGATTTGATTTTGGATGTGGGGCATTGTGACGTTGAACCCACAACAGTGATTGATTTAACAGAAAATTTTCCAAAAATAATTAGAGAAGGCAAGGGTGATATTACACCCTTTCGGTCGTTTTAAACGAGGAGTTTATGTCTAGTTTTTCTCAAAATAAGCGCGTCGTGTCTGGCATGCGTGCAACAGGTCGTTTACATTTAGGGCATTATCATGGGGTGATTCGCAATTGGCTAGAATTGCAACACCAATACGAGTGTTTTTTCTTTGTGGCCGATTGGCATGCCTTAACCACCAATTATGAATCACCTGAAGATATGCAATCTCATGTGTGGGATTTAGTCATTGATTGGTTGGCCTGTGGGATAAACCCCAGTTTATCACATGTCTTTATTCAGTCATGGGTGCCAGAGCATGCAGAATTGCATTTATTGTTATCCATGTTAACGCCTTTGTCATGGCTGGAGCGCGTACCAACTTATAAAGATCAGCAAGAAAAACTCCACGAGAAAGATTTATCCACCTATGGTTTTTTAGGGTATCCCTTGTTGCAAAGTGCGGATGTATTATTGTATGGCGCAGATTTAGTCCCTGTTGGTGAAGACCAAGTGGCACATGTTGAATTAATCAGAGAAGTTGCCAGACGTTTTAACCATCTATACGGCAAAGAGCGAAATTTTGCGGAGATGGTGGATGCTGCATTAAAGAAAATGGGTAAAAAAAATACCGCCTTATATCGTAATTTACGTCAGGCTTTCCAACAAAATGGTGAGCATGAAGCTTTGGCAACAGGCCAGGCTTTGGTCAATACCCAAGCGAGTTTATCGGTGGGTGATAAAGAGCGTCTCATGGGGTATTTAGAAGGTTCAGGTAAAATTATTCTTAGTGAACCTCAAGCTTTACTTACGCCTCAAGCGAAAGTATCGGGTTTGGATGGTCAGAAAATGTCTAAATCTTATCGCAATACCGTTGATTTAAGAGATACGCCGCAAGAAGTAGAAAAGAAAGTTTTAACCATGCCAACTGATCCAGCGCGAGTGAAAAGAACCGATCCAGGAACCCCGGAAAAATGCCCAGTTTGGCAAATGCATCAATTGTATGCTGATGAAAATTTGAAATCATGGATTCAAACGGGCTGCCGACAAGCTAGTATTGGCTGCATTGATTGTAAACGCCCTTTGATTGATGCTATTCAAAAAGATTTAGCGCCTGTTCAAAAAAATATACAAGAGTTAAAAGAAGATATATCTGTGGTGAAGCATTTGGTGACTGAGGGCTCTGAAAGAGCGCGCGAAGTAGCGCAAAAAACTTTGGTCGAAGTGAAAGAAGTCATGGGATTGGATTATTAGATGAATAGCCTGGAAGTACAAGAAATTCTGGATTTTCAAATTCCTGAAAACTTGTACGTTCCAACGCCACCACTTTGGATTGAGTCTAAAGGATTCAAAGGTCCTTTGGATTTGTTATGGTATTTAATTCGTCAGCAAAACATTGATATATTAGATATCCCAGTTGCGTTAATCGCTGCCCAGTACGTGCAATATATTAAAATGATGACTCGCTCTCGTTTTGAAATTGCACCCGATTATTTGGTCATGGCAGTACGCCTGATTCAAATCAAATCACAGATGCTTTTGCCTAAAAAAGTTGAAGAAGAGGCCAATGAAGAAGATCCAAGAGCCCTATTGATAAGACAATTAACCGATTACGAAGATATTCAAAAAACAGCCGCATTCATTGAAAATCTCAAGCGATGGGAGCGCGATATTTGGCCGATACGCATAACCTTGGGTGAAGAAATTGCACCACCACCTCTTCCAGATTTAGAAATCATAGAGCTTTGGAATCATTATCAACAAATCAAAAAAAAACAAAGCTATCAAAAAAGTCATGAAATTGCTCGTCCAGTGATGACCTTGTCAGATCGCATGCAATTGATGATTGAGCAATTGGATATTGGTATTCCTCAATCTTTTTTTAGACTTTTCCCTAAAAATACACAGCGCCTAGAAATGGTTATTTCGTTTCAAGCAAGCCTTGAATTAGTGAAAGCAAGACAAATTGATATTCACCAAGAGGCCTGGCAATCCGAATTTTGGTTAAAGCGCTTGGTTTAGATAAGCATTCAATGATTTATTTATCATTCATGATGAGCTTTCTGAAACATTCTATAGTTGAGTATTTTGGTAAGCGCTCTTTGCTTGACTACGTTATTGATCCGTGATGCGCAACATGCTATATTTCGTATTATGATTAAATCATTCAAACATAAAGGTCTTAAACTTTTCTTTGAAGAGGGAAATGCCAAGGGTATTCAATCCAAGCATCAAAAGAGGTTAAGACTTCAATTGAGCGCACGTGATACTGCACAAGTTATCGAGGACATGGATTTGCCTGGTTATGGTTTACATCAATTAAAAGGTGAACGTAAAGGTTGTTGGTCTATTATAGTCAATGGTAATTGGCGTCTAACTTTTGAGTTTGTTGACGGTGACGTATATATTATTAATTATGAGGATTATCACTAATGTCTACTCAATACAATCCACCTCATCCTGGGGAATTTATCAAAGAAACTTATATTGAGCCGCTCCATCTTAGTTTAAGAAAAGTGGCTTCTGAACTTGATGTCGCAGCATCAACCTTTTCTCGATTGATAAAAGGAGAATCTGATTTAACACCTGAAATGGCTTTAAGACTTTCTAAGGCTTTTGGACGAACTCCTGAAAGTTGGATGCAGATGCAAGTCAATTATGAGCTATGGAGGGCTAAACAACGTGTAAACCTTGATCGTGTACATGTTATTTATGCACATGCGAGTTAGCTCTAAAGTTGAACATAAGTAGAGGTATTTCTAAAAATATCCCAATCACGCCAGGCTCCTCCCGAATTTTGCGCCATTGCTACCTTTCCAAAATGTGGCGTAAAGCTGTAGCATTCACTGAAGAGGGTTACATTTTTTCTTTTCGGTGATAAAACAAGACTTTTTTTAAAAAAAAAGTTATAGTAAGTAGTCTTTTAACGCTAAACCAATATTTTGATTGCGCATGATCGATAAGTCCTTACTTGCTGTACTAGAAAATCTTTTATTTGTAGCAGGCGAGCCATTGTCTTTCGAAAGACTCATGGACTTACTTCATGATTATCCTGAAATATCTAAAACTTTATTACAAGATGCTTTAAATGTGTTGCTGGAAAAATATCAGCATGAAGCCATTGAATTAAAAGTTTTACCAGGTGGTTATTGTATGCAAACCCGAGCAGAATATGCGCCATGGATACAACGTCTATGGGAAGAAAAGCCTAAAAAATATTCTCAGGCATTATTGGAAGTTTTAGCAATAATTGCGTATGATCAGCCCGTAACTCGCGCTGATATTGAGCAAAAACGTGGTGTGGCAGTTGCACCACAAATGATGAAAAGTTTATTAGAAAGAGAATGGATAAAAGTGGTTGGGCATCGTGAAACACCAGGTCGTCCTGCTTTGTATGCCACCACCACCGCCTTTCTAGATTATTTTAATTTATCAAGCCTTGATGAATTACCCAAGCACCAAGTGGAGTAGAAAAATGAGTTCTGAGCGTTTACAAAAAGTATTAAGCCAGGCTGGATATGGTTCTAGGCGTGAGATGGAACGATGGATTGAGCAAGGATTATTACAAATTAACGGCCGCACTGCTGTCTTGGGAGATGTCGTCAAAGCCGATGATAAAATTAGTTTGCGAGGCCGCGTTATTGATAATCCTATGCGAATCGTCGCCCGCACCCGTATCTTATTGTACAACAAACCTTTGGGTGAAATATCGAGTCGACATGACCCATTTCATCCGCGTACTGTTTTTGATAAATTGCCTCGTTTGACCCATGGTCGTTGGGTTCAGGTGGGCCGTTTGGATATCAACACTGGTGGTTTATTGGTATTTACCAACAACGGCGATTTGGCAAACCGTTTAATGCATCCCAAGTATGAATATCAAAGAGAATATGCTGTACGCGTATTTGGTCAAGTGACCCCAGAAATGTTAAAAATATTGAAAAAAGGGGTTGAATTAGACGATGGTATGGCTAAATTTGATGACATTAAAATCAGTGGCGGTGACAATAGCAATGCCTGGTACCATGTGACTTTAAGCGAAGGCCGAAACCGTGTTGTGCGTCGTTTATGGCAATCTCAAGGTGTTGAAGTCAGTCGTTTAATCCGTGTGAAATATGGTCCAATTCAATTGCCACGCTGGCTTAACAGAGGACAATTTGTAGAAATGACTCCGCAAGATGTTGATGCCTTGATTGCGGAACTTTGAGGTTTAAAAGATGAGAGCTGTAGAAGTATCGGATATTGTAACCATTGAAGATTTATCCCATGATGGGCGTGGTATAGCACGTGTTGATGGTAAAATCGTATTTGTTGAGGGTGCATTACCCACAGAAAAAGTGCGTTTTGCTTATATTAAAAAACGCAAAGATTATGATGAAGCCAGACTTCATGAACTCATTAAGGCCAGTGACAAACGCGTAGAGCCTGCTTGTATTCATTTTGGAACTTGCGGGGGCTGTTCTTTGCAACATTTATCGACCGCAGGACAATTGGAGTACAAACAAAACCATTGGCTGCAATTGATGAAAAAAATGGGTGGTGGTTTGCCTGATGAGGTTTTAGAACCCTTGCAAACCGATGTGTGGCATTATCGCCGTAAAGCACGTTTGGGTGTGAAGTATGTTGCTAAAAAACAACAGGTGCTCTTAGGCTTTCGTGAAAAACGCAATCCCCAGTATCTCATGGATATGAGCGATTGTATGATTTTAGAAAGCAGTGTGCGACAAGCCATTCCTTTAATGAAAAACTTACTCAATGACATGCCATCTGGTCAGCAAATTGCTCAAATTGAATTGGCAGTTGGTGAACAATGTGCCATGGTTTTTCGAAATCTAGCGCCACTGACTGCAAAAGATGAAGAATTATTGGAACAATTTGGTCGGCAAACAGGCTTTAAAGTGTATTTGCAACCGAAAGGACCAGACAGTTTAATCCTCTTTTATCCCAAAGATGCGCCATTTTCGTTGACCTTTAATATTCCTGATTATGATGTGCACATGACTTTTGAACCTTTGGATTTTATCCAAGTGAATCAAAGCATGAATGAAGCCATGATCAAGCAAGCCCTTGAGTTATTGGATTTAAAACCAGAAGATAAAGTGTTGGATTTATTCTGTGGTCTTGGTAACTTTACCTTACCACTGGCTAAAACAGTTGAATTCGTGCATGGTATTGAAGGCAATCCTGAAATGATCAAACGCGCGAAAGAAAATGCCAAAGCCCAAGGTATTGAAAATGTGGCATTTGATGTGGCTGATTTGCAACAGACTGAATCAGTCGAGGCTTTAAAAACTTTGAATTTTAATAAAGTATTACTTGACCCAGCAAGAGACGGCGCGCAAGCAGTGGTTGAAGGATTAGGGGAGTTGGGCGTAGAGCGTATTGTTTATGTTTCTTGCCACCCAGCTACTTTGGCACGAGATGCGCATATTTTAAGGACAAAATATGGTTATCGAATGGTTTGTGGTGGTGTGATGGACATGTTCCCACACACTATTCACATCGAATCGATGGCGTTGTTTGTAAAAGGATAGTGCATGGTAAAAATCAAGGAAGAGTCGATTCACCATTGGTCGATGGAACAATGGCTCGAACATCTTATTGAGAAAGGATATTCTCAAAATTTAAGCCTTATAAAACATGCCATTTATTTGGCGGAACTATCTGGCCATGATTATGCTGTTGAAACAGGTGTGACTTGTTTCTGGCATGGCATGGCCATGGCAGATGTTTTAGTTGATTTAGGCATGGATCTGCATTCTTTAATCGCCGCAGTATTGTACAGCACGGTTCAATATGGTGATTTGTCTATCGACCTCGTACAAGAGCAATTGGGCCCAGAAGTCTCCAGACTGATAGAGGGTGTTTTGCGCATGAACCTCTTATCGCAAACATCAGCCTCTGACAAATTGGCGCAAAAAAAATCTCAGTTAGACAATTGGCGCAAAATGTTATTGGCCATGGTCGATGATGTACGCGTGGTTTTAATCAAATTGGCAGATAGGTTATGTATCATGCGTTCTATGGCGCATATGCCAGAAGCAATTCGTCGTGCTGCCGCGCTTGAGGCCATGAATGTATACGCCCCCTTAGCGCATCGTTTGGGTATTGGTGCGGTGAAATGGGAGCTCGAAGATTTAGCATTTCGCTATTTGCACCCTGAAGAATATAAAACAATCGCCAAAGGGCTGCGTTCAAAAAGAATTGAACGCGATCGCTATGTGAAATGGATAGTCGATGAATTACAAAACCACATTAAAGCACTGAATTTAAGTCATTACTCCATTTATGGGCGCTCAAAGCACATTCATAGCATTTATAACAAAATGATGCGAAAAAAAGTGCCTCTTGATGAAATTTATGATGCCACAGCGGTTCGTATTTTGGTGGATACCACTGAGCAATGTTATCAAGTTTTATCATTGGTTCACGCACTTTGGACGCCGATTACCAAAGAATTTGATGATTTTATCAATAATCCCAAAGCCAATGGTTACCAATCGCTGCACACGGCCGTCATTGGTCCTGAAAATAGAATTTTTGAAGTGCAAATTCGAACGTTTAATATGCACCAATTGGCCGAAATGGGTGTTGCTGCACATTGGAAATACAAAGAGGGCGCGACGCCTGATGATGAGTTCGCTCATGAACAAAAAATCAGTTGGTTAAGAGAAGTACTGGCTTGGCATCAAGAACTTGAAAATCAGCATCAGTCTTTGGCTTCACATATAGAAGCACCGGTGTTGGATGACCGAGTCTATGTATTCACACCCAACTATGATGTGATAGATTTAAGCAAAGGCAGTACAGTCCTTGATTTTGCTTATCATTTACATACCAACATTGGTCATCGTTGTCGCGGTGCCAAAATTAATGGTTTGATTGTGTCTTTGAACCACCAGTTAAAAACTGGAGACAAAGTAGAAATTCTAACGGGAAAAACAGAAAAACCTTCTCGTGACTGGTTGAGTCAACATTCAGGTTATTTAACCACTGCCAAAGCCAAAGCCAAGGTGATGCATTGGTTCAAAAAACAAGACTATGAAATGCATGTCGAACAAGGTCAACATATTTTAGAGCGCGAGTTGAAACAAGCGCATTTGAAAATGGAGCAAATTGAAGAGCTTGTGGCAGATTTTCATTTGCAACGCTTGGATGATTTATTCGCGGCTGTTGGGCGTGGGGATATCAAATCCATACAAGTCATCAGTCGTTTATCACAACCTCATACACCGCCAAAAACCATCTTAAGAGCACCGATTCCAACAGGTGATTTATCCAAAAAAATCATTATTGAAGGAGTGGGGCATTTGTTAACTCATTTTGCCAAGTGTTGTGCACCAGTGCCTGGAGATAAAGTTGTGGGTTACATGACTTTAGGACGAGGCGTTTCGATTCATCGTCAGGATTGTGTCAATATTGTTGGGGCCAATGAAGAACAACACAAGCGTTTTTTGAATGCTCGTTGGGGTGGTGAAAGTGATGATGAAAATCAGCATTTGATCATTAAATTGGAAATCAAAGCCCATGATAGGCCTGATTTAATCAAGTTGATTACAGGGCTCATCTCCAAAGCACAAATTCGAATTGTGGCCATGCAAACACAAGTAAAAGGCGATGCAGTTAATCAAATGCATATGGTATTGGAAGTTGGGAATATTGATGAATATGATGCTTTGTATCAAAAACTTGGAGAAATTGGCGGATTAATCTCCATCAAAAAAGTTAAATAACAGCACTTAAGGAAAAAGATGCAAGTCCAAAAAATTATTTTAGCACTGATGCTTTCTTTTCATGCATATGCATTTGAACTTAAAGATTTTTTTATTTTTGACGATTGGCAACAGCCTGTTGTTTTTTGGGTGGAAAATCAAAACGAAACGCAAATCAATGGTTTGACGCTTATGTTTTTAGAAAGTAGTGATTGCCAAAGTGGCTATATCGATAGAATTTCAATACAAGCCAACCCCCTTAAATTAAAACCTCAGCAAGTTTTTTCCTTGGATTCTCATAAAATTTATCAAATGATGCAGGAAATGCATTTTTCTT
>DHHZ01000054.1 GCA_002403515.1 Legionellales bacterium UBA4759
CTTCCCTGTTGAATGGGCGTTTAAATATACGGTTAAAAAGAAAAAATAGATTTTTCAGATGGAAATTAAAAACATGCTGGAGAAAAAAAGTTGTATAATGTGCTTGAATTTTTTAATACAGTTTTTGATTGTAAATGAAACAAATTGACGAGGTTCTCAAGGGGATCGTAAGTAAAGTCACCTATCATAATCCAATTACAGGATGGTCTGTGCTTAGGATGCATCCATTTAGTTCGCCTGAGCAACAAGAGACAGTGACAGTTCATCAAACCAAGGTATTTGCTGGCGCTACCATGGAATTTATTGGCGCATGGACAATTGATAAAAAATATGGACGTCAATTTAAAGCCCACCAAGTTATTGAAAGAAAACCTGCAACAACAGCTTCTTTAGAAAAGTACCTCGGCTCTGGTTTAATCAAAGGTGTAGGCCCGAAAACGGCAAAACAAATTGTTAAATATTTCAAAGAAAATACCTTAGAGATTTTTGAAAAAGAAATTCAACGATTAACTGAAGTCCCAGGTATTGCGACCAAGAAGTTAATCATGATTGAATTGGCCTGGGCTGAGCATAAAGCAATTAGAGATGTGATGATGTTTTTGCAAAGCCATGGGATAAGTACTCTTTTTGCGGTTAAAATTTATAAAAAATATCAAGATGACGCCATTCAAATTGTGACTGAAAACCCTTATCAATTGGCCAATGATTTTTATGGTATTGGATTTTTTTCAGCGGATAAAGTTGCCTTAAGCCTTGGTATTGCTGAAGATAGTTCAAAGCGAATTATTGCAGCTATTAAACATATCTTATCGGCAAGTAGAGAACAGGGACATTGTTATTTAACATTGCTTCAAATCAATACCGAATTAACCGCTTTAATTGGTTTGAATTTAGGTGAGGAATTAATTAAATTTCTTGAAGAAATGGAAGAGGAGCATTTATTAAAAACTCGAATGATTCAAAAAGAGGATATGCAATTTGTGGGCTATTACTCAAAAACATTGTTTTATGATGAGCAAGTGGTAGCAAAACGAATATTAGACTTAAAAGGGATGATTCCTGTAGATAATGAACGTCTACAGTCTTGGATTAATCAGTATTGTGAAAAAAAATCCATTTTTTTAAGTGATGAGCAACGCCATGCTGTGAGCCAAATTGCGCAATATCGATTTTCAATTTTAACAGGGGGGCCTGGTTGCGGTAAAACCACAACGACACAAGTGCTTGTTAAATTGCTTTTTGCAATGAAAAAAAGGGTGATTCTTGCAGCTCCAACGGGCCGCGCCACCCAAAGAATGAGTGAAGTTATCGGACATGAGGCCAAAACCATTCACCGTTTACTTGAATGGAAAGGTGGTGACTTTAAAATGAATGAAGATAATCCACTTGATGCTGATTTTTTGATTGTGGATGAGTGTTCGATGTTGGATATTAGCCTAACAGCTTCTTTGTTGAAGGCGGTTCCGAATCATTGTCAGGTCCTTTTTATTGGCGATGCAGACCAACTTCCATCGGTTGGCGCAGGCAACGTATTAAAGGATATCATTTCATCAACGACAATTCCCTGTTTTCGTCTCACGCAAATTTTTCGGCAAGCCAAAAACTCTTCTATTATTCAATATGCGCACGCCATCAATCAATCAAAACTCCCAAACATCAAGTCCCCTTTTAAAGAACCAGAATTATGGCAAACGCAAGAGGATTGTATATTTATTGATACAGAAGAGGTGACCAAAGAGCAAATCAGTTTTATTAATAAGGTAAAAAAACACTTTCAATGGAAAATAGAAGATTTTGATAATGAAGCCTGCCAAAATCTTTTTGAATTTAGAGCCGAGGAGGAAATAAGTTCTCCTTATGAAAGCGATTTTAATGTGCCCAAAAAATTTGAACACGTTGATTTGGGTAAACTAAATCAAACGAATAATGACGTTGAGGCCTTGAAATTATTAATTAAAAAAATTCATCCTTGGTCATCATTGCATTATGGGCTGAGTGCGACGGATGTTATTATTCAATTGTATATAAATTGGATACCCAAATATTATGGGGAAAATATAGAAATTCAAATTTTATCGCCAATGACAAGAGGTTCCCTTGGTTCAGCTAACTTAAATAATATCATTCAAGATAAAGCCAATCCCTATGCTGTAGAAAAAAAACAATTTAAGGTGGGCGAGCGTATTTTTCGGGAAGGGGACCGGGTTATCCATAAAAAAAATAATTATGATTTAAATGTGTTTAATGGGGATATTGGAAAGATAATCGCAATTGACCATGAAAATCTAACATGCCGAGTCTTATTTTCTTCTGAAAAAAGAGAAGTGCTTTATCAAAAAGAAGATATGGTGGAGTTAGACTTAGCGTATGCGATAACCATACACAAATCTCAAGGCAGTGAATTTGCCGCAGTTATTATCCCTGTAATGACTCAACATTTTAAAATGTTGTATCGAAATTTGGTTTATACAGGACTGACTCGTGCCAAAAAACTCGCTGTATTTGTTGGTACTCGAAAAGCCATGACTATGGCGGTCAAACAACAAGATACCAGTTTAAGACAAACAACGCTCAAAGAGCTTATTGAAGAGACTGACTAATATTTTTGCTGAATCGATAGTAAATAAGCGTAAACTTTGAGAAAAAATTTTATAGGAGAAGCAAGTTGAATGATTTAATAACCATTAAGAGTCCAGAAAAACAGGAAGAAAAAACCTTATCTACTGCTCAAAAAAAGTTTAATCGACTCAGCAAAAGCGTTCAAAAAAATATCAATACAATCAAGACCTGGTCCGTCACTCATGAGAAATTAAGACAAGATTTTGCTCAAAATATCATTCCTTTGGCGCAAGAAATCAATCAATTGCGTATTCAATCATTGATTTTACTCGACCAACACTTTAATACCTCTTCTTTAAGCAAGCGACAAAGCGAAAAGCTTTACAGTTTAATTTGTACTCTAGCACAAATCTGTGTTGAGACTGATGATAGTCAAGAAGTTGAAGCGATTTACAATCGTTATCATGTTAAAAACTTAGATGATGTTAAAAAAGAGCAGCTTTCAGATTTCCAATCTGAAATAGAGGACCTCTTTGGGATTGCTTTTGGTGAGGACATTGATTCAGAAGAATCTTTTTGGGATTTTATTAATGCTATTAAAGAAGAATCAAAAAAGACAAAATCACAGAAAAAATCAAAAAAAGAAAAAATATCTGCTAAACAAAAAAAAATAATTGAGCAGGAGCTTACAGAAACCCAATCAATAAAGGAAGTATTTCGTCAGTTAACTAAGGTCCTTCATCCTGATAGGGAAATGGATGAAATGAAAAAAATTCGTAAAAGTGAATTGATGCAACGTGCTAACATGAGTTACAAAAAGAAGGATTTATTCGCATTACTTGAGCTTCAAATTGAAATTGAACAAGCCAATCAATCAACCCTTGATAATTTGTCCAATGAAAAGTTGGAGATTTACAATCGACTACTCCAAAAAAAATATCAGACAACTAAAGATGAAATTTTTACTATTAAACAAAAAATCAGTATGGAATTAAATATACCTATTTTTTATGATAAACCAGAGCAGGCAAAGTATTTTTTAAGAAGAAATAGAGTTGATTTGGAAAATCAAAGGGAGTTATTACGTCAGGATTTAGAGGCCTTTAATGAAATGAAAAGTTTTAAACAGTGGCTTAATGCTCTGAAAATCAATAAGACGTAAGCGGTTAATTAGCCACA
>DHHZ01000116.1 GCA_002403515.1 Legionellales bacterium UBA4759
CACTCTTTAGCAATTTTTAATTTATCGTTTTCTGAGTGATGTGGCAAATTCAAACAAGTGATGAAAAAATTAAAGTCTTGTTCACTGAATTGATTAATGGTGTTAAAAAGTTTGTTATCAATCAATAATGAATGAGTTTGTGGCAATCTATTGTCCATGAAGAAATCGATGAGGATTTGTGATAAATGCTGATTTTCATGGGTAATGAGCTCTTCTAAGAAATTCTTTTTTGACTCCTGAGTTCCAAGCTGATTATATATTTCTATTAAGTAATCTTTTGAAGACATTTTGAGAAATACGACCATCATGCTATTTTCAAAAAATGCATATTCTGTATGAGAAAAAAATCCATCTGGGTATTGAAAGTATCTTAAAATTTGAGAAGTGATAAAGGCCGCGTCTAAATTTTTGTGATTAAAATGTATATGTAAACTCACCAAATGATTTAACGTATTCAGGAACTCGGGTTGTTGATTTACAATTTGATGATTACTTAAGAGTGCTTCACGCAATTTGGCTAAATCAGGCAGGGTAGAATAATTACTAAAAATTTCTTTAAGAATATCGGGCGGTAATCTTGGGAACATGTTTATATCTTTCTAAGGGTATAAAAAAAGTCGCTTATTCTAGCACCCATGACTAAATTGTAAACAGTTCGTGTGGAAAATTTTACAAATTACAAAAAATAGTCTATAAAAAATTAAACTGCATTTAAGGAAAAATAATGTCTAAAAATTTAATAGATGCTTACCAAAGCAAGGGAATTCCTGAAATCAAATTGGGTGGCATCATCCTTAAAAATAAAGCTTTACCCGATGCTTACGTCAATATGATTTTAAAGCAGTTCAACCGACATGGTTTGGTTGCAGGTGCCACAGGCAGTGGTAAAACCAAAACCTTACAAGTACTGGCGGAACAATTATCATTGGCAGGCGTGCCAAGTTTGGTGATGGATATCAAAGGGGATATCTCAGGACTGGCTATGCCAGGTGAATCCAATGAAAAAATTCTAGAACGAGCAAAACTGTTGGGAATTGAATACAAAACAGAGCGCTTTCCTGTTGAGTTCTTGTCTTTAAGCCCTAATATCAAAGGCGTTCCCATTCGAGCGACTATTTTAGACTTTGGCCCCTTGTTATTTTCAAGACTTTTGGAACTCAATGAAACTCAATCGGGTGTGGTCACCATTTTATTTGAATATGCCAAAGATAATCAACTTTTACTGATTGATTTGGATGACTTTAAAGAGCTTCTGGCTTTTTCACAAACTGAACAGGGTAAAAAACAACTTGAGACCCAGTATGGAAAAATATCGGGTGCAACGGTCAGTACCATCGTTCGAAAAATCATTGAGCTTGAAGCACAAGGGGGGGATTATTTCTTTGGAGAACCTGCCTTTAAAGTTCTAGATCTCATGCGATCTGTGGGCAACAAAGGTATCATTTCAATATTACGAGTTATGGATATGCAAGATAAACCCTATTTGTTTTCAACATTTATGGTAAAACTCTTATCAGACTTATACCGTCAATTGCCAGAAAGTGGCGATTTGGATAAACCTAAACTGGTATTATTTATTGATGAAGCACATTTGATATTTAACAATGCATCCAAAGCATTGTTAAGCTTGATGGATACCATCGTCAAATTAATACGCTCCAAGGGTGTTGGTTTGATATTTTGTACACAAACTCCTAAAGATATACCAGAAAATATCCTAAGCCAATTGGGTTTTAAAATACAACATGTCTTAAGGGCTTTTACTGCTAAAGACAGACAAGCAATGTCTTTAACAGCAAAAAATTTCCCAATATCCAGTGATTACAATACCGTAGAACTATTAACTTCACTGGGAATTGGTGAAGCTTTGATGACGGCCATTGATGAAAAGGGCGCTCCAACGCCTTTGGTGCAATGTATGATTCGCACACCAGAGTCAAGAATGGGGGCTTTGACACCTGCAGAAGAAGAGCAAGTGCTCAACCAATCGATGTTGAATTTAAAATATAGTCAGCGTGTGGATAGAGAGTCTGCAAAAGAGATTCTCAAACGCAGTCAAGAAGTGACTGTGACTGCCTCTGAAACAGGTCCTAGTATGATAGAGACCTTAAGTAAAAATCCAATAGTCAAGCAAGTCACGCGCGATGTTGTTAGAAAATTAACGCAAATGGCTTTTTCATTATTGAAATCGAAGAAATAATATTTGCACAACATAAGGTTTTTTTGTTAAAATATTAGGCATGCTTATTAGAGGGTATGCCTATATGAACATTTTGAAAATCTTTTGCTTTTTATTTTTAGGAATCAGTTGTTTTGCTCAAGGGTTCAATCATAAAGCCGTTCGTAAGAGTGTCTACAAAAAACAAATCATTTTTCCCAATCAAACCAGCCTAAAAGCATTAAGAAAAATTCAATTGAACCAATTTAAGCACGGTTTGTAATTAAATTTTCATTTTATTGTCTATACTTAATTTAGGTTAACTCACCATGCTTAAATTATGCCTTTAGTGCTCATCGAAGAAAAAGTTAATATCTATGATTATCCTAGATTAGATTCACCACATCATATCCCAGGTGGTGAATTTACCATTGGCGACCTGCATGGTAACGCCATGAAGTTTTTATTCATGCTGATTAAACAAGGTGTAGTGTCGAATATTTCTGAAGAAGAATATTCTACGTTAGTCAGTATATATACAAAAAATCTTAGAAAACTTGATGGGCAAGATCTTGCCAAGTTCAAAGAAATTATTGATAAAATGGTTGTGAACAATGATTGTTTAGTGCGCCTCATTGGTGATGAGCTAGCTGACCGAGGAAGTAATGATTATTTTACTTTATTGATTTTAAAAAAGCTCCATCAAGAAAAATTACCCATGGAAATCACTTTATCCAATCATGGCATAGAATTTCTTGATAAATATGCTAAAAATGGAGAATATAAATCATTTCTAGATAAGTCGTGTAGTGGGTCTCTTGCATCCTTGGATTACTTAATCCAAGAAGGGTTTGTTCAGGAATCCGAGGTAAGAGCAATCACTGATTCTGCGTATAAACCATATTTAAAAGCCATTACATATTCCTTGAGCGCAGATAAAAATGAAATTTCTATTTTCAGTCATGCGCCAATTGGAATGCCTGATATCGAAGCGCTAGCGGTGCAATTTGGGGTAACATACGATAATTCTTCTGCTATCACCTTAGCAAAAACAATTGATGATATCAACGCAAAATTTAAAGTTTACGTTGAACAAAATAAAGTGCATGAGGCATGCTCTCAAAATGCTATGATGACAGTTGGTAGCAAAAACAAGCGTCCAGTCGATTATCCTTTAGCCTTTGCTATTTGGAATAGAGATACCGATTGTCTTCAAAGAGATTATGACGTTGGTGGATATAAAGTTAATTATATCCACGGTCATACTTCCGGTCCAACAAAAGGCAATATCATCAATTTAGATAATGAATTAGGAAAACATATTCAATTAAATAGAGGAACTTATACATTAACTTATTCCAATCCTAAGAAAGAACTTGTTGACAATCTTTTAAGACAAATTTCAGACGATGATTTGAAAAAAAACATTCAATCTCTGTGCGGTAAGTATAATAGCGGTCAAATCAATGAGGTTTCTTTTAAAAAAAGTGTAGCCAAGCATCTGGCTATGCCAAATAAAATGGAGGATGCTCCCCATCTTTATGAATTAACTATGTTGCTATTGGTTGAGCCCATACATAGAAAATTATTTTTAGAAATTAAAAATTCAAATGAAGATTTATACAAATTTATTTTAATTCAATATATCACCAAGTATTCAAAAGAGCCCATAGATGATGCAACATTTA
>DHHZ01000057.1 GCA_002403515.1 Legionellales bacterium UBA4759
AGAAACTTTGACACACTAACTTATATTTGTTATTATGTTGGACCATAAATTAATTGGAGCTTTTGATGTCTGACTTAAGACTTGCCGTGCTACGAGATAGCATTTCTTTTTCGATAGGCGCTTTAATATTTCCTGGTCTTTGCCCAAGCTTAATGACCGCCGCTTTGATTGGTGCTTCCACTAGATTAATGCTTGAACAAGGTAGTTTCTATTTTGCGAATTATTTAAACCTCTCAGCTGATATTTCTAATGCGCTTAGTCTTTTTCAGGCTTTTTATTTAGCACAATTAATCTTTGGGATTAATATGTCTTCACTATTCTTAATAGCACTGGTCGGGGGAGTTATTTTGCAGGCTCTTGAGAGTGTTATTGATTTATGTTATAACAGTCTAAATGTTGCTCACCCTTAATATGTACATGGATTAATTTCTCGAATTCTGCCAAGATGAGATCTAGCATAATCAAAAGGGATTTATATGAAATTATTTCAATGTAACATTGATAAAACAGATAGAATCAATCGTATTGTTCTTGGTGTTTTGATTTTAATTGGATTAATTCTTGGCGTTGGCAAGCTATTTTTTACAGTTTTAGCACTTGTTTTAATTATTGAAGGATTAATTGGCTGGTGTTCAATTCCATTAATTATTTCAAAACTTAAAGCATTTAAAATCTTTAAATAAAAGGCATTTAATCCAAAGTCTGCACATGGATTTTTTTGACCGCCTCATTGAATGAAATAATTTATTTTCTTTGGGGCGGGGTGCGCATCTTAAACATATAGAGACTTTGCAAAGTTATATTAGAAAGTCAATGCGCTTGTTATAAAATCGAGTTATTCATAAGTTAATAGTTAAAACCAAGCATGTTAAAATAATACCCGCAATATCATGAAACAATTTGGCCTAGCGCTCCGGAACCTGCAAAGCGAATCGCTGTTCTTTTTGAAGTAAACTACAAAATCTTTTTATGAAAAGGTGTTATTTTTAAATTTTTGTGTCAGGGCGAAAGTTCCGGAACACTAGGCCAACTTATTGATTATGTGCATATATATTCATAATATATTTATCTTCAACAATTTTTTTAGTGAAATGGGCCATGTTGCTCAATTCTTGGTTAGTCGGTTGTGAAAATCCTGATACCCATCGGGTTGATAGCTCGCTAGGTTTAGCTTCAACCATAATTTTTGTTATTTCTTGCTGGAGTTCTTTAGATAATTTGTTTGAAGCAATCAGCATAGGGCATGGTAGGTTATCGATGATATCAATTATTTTCAGTTCATTAGAGTTAATGTTTTTTGGAAAAAAAGTGGTATATTTCCAGATAACCCCAATACCATTTTTATCTTCGGCTATGCCTCGAATTTGATCCGTATAAGTTTTTCTGTCGATAATTTTTTTGATATTTGACTGGGGATTTATATTTAATTTTCGTAGTGCTAATACATAGCCGGCAATACTACTTGTAGACGTCATGCTATTGACATACAGATTAACAGACGTTTTTTTTAAATCGTGGAAATTCTCTAGGTTTGAGGATTTATTTACAACAACGACAGCAGGATAAGTTGTTAAATCTGATATATTCCCTTTCGCATGAAAGTAAGATTCATTAGCGACCACTAAAGGGGTGTATGGTGCATTTGTTTTTTGTAGCACGGCTAAAAGAGAGGCTTTTCCATACGACAAAAGCACTTTTCCTGACTTGAAGTCAGCAGAAAGCTTGATAGGGTCGGTATAGTGTTTAAAAACAACCGGGCGATGCAATTTTTTTGATAAGTAACTAGTAATATTAACATTATGACCCTGAGAATCTAAAATTATTTGATGTGGTACTATGGTGCCGAAAACAATAGGTTGTGTCTTGGACTGAAAATTTGCCCAACTAAAGGTGTTTGAGGTTGCCAGTGTTATAAATAATAGCCTTTTAACCATACCTTTAATCTTGAGCATTATTAATTCCTTTTCTTTAAGTGATATTTGCATTTCTGCAATTTTTTAGAATAATAACAATGACATCCTGCAGCAATTTTTGATTTTGCTGTATTGTTACAGACTGTCTGAGAGGTAATGGCTTGGCAATGTTTCGGACATTGATCTTCTTCTAAGCCTAATGGATCACAACAACAGTATGCTGTTGCATTTAAACTAATACCCATGTGAAGCAATAGGGTAAGGATAAGAAACTTTTTTATATTCAAAAAGTTCATTTAATTTTATCCTTATATTTTGAGCATTCACAGCCTTCTGTCAGTTTTTTTGTGAGTTGTTTTATTGATTTTTGCAACAGCTTACAGTGTTGTTGGCATGCTTTGTTATTATAGTAATCTTTTTCAAGTGATTTATCAGCAGGACTTCGAGCAAGTACCAAATTAGTGATGCTAAACAAAATAAATCCAACCATGACGTTCATTATTTTTTTCATTATCATTAGCGCTTATTTCTGGACGGTTAAAAATTAATTTATCTACAATAAAATGGATTGTCAATGCCTCGGCGGAGCCAGACCAGAAATGTAATTCAGCAGGGGCGTTTTGCTATGAATTATAATTACAAGGCTTTATTGAATAGGGACAATGCAACCCAGCGTATATTATCGTAGTAGTATTGATGCAAGTGATTCGCTTACAGTATGGACGGGGGTGAACTGTGATGCAGCATCGAGCTCGACAAACCAGTATTGGTTCGCTAGAACTTCAACTTGAAGAATTGTTCGTGCTTTATATTGCATCTGACAATAATTTTTTCATTTATAAATAAATTGAGCCGTCTCACTTGGACAAAATTAGATTGCTTATTTTAATCTGGATATCAGCTAAGTTCTTGTGCGATATCTTTTTTTCATCAGATCGAAAGTTCCGGAACGTTAGGCAAATTTGTGGATAATCGATAATTAATTTTATAGCTATTATGCAAGAGTGGTATCAGATAAGAATTCAATAATAAGCCTGATTATTTTTATAATCAGGCTTTTATATCAAGATGGCGAGGGGGCTTTGAGTTCCTTTAATAGCATATTTGAATAAGAATACTTAATGATTTGATCTATTGATTCTTATCAATAAAATATTCAATTTAATTCATCACTTAATATTATTGATATTTTTATTCCCAAGAAATCCCTTCAATTCACACAAACTTATTTAAACGCAATTTAAAGCGTTTTAAGCGATTTTATTTGTTTCTTATGGTTTTGTTCGTTCTCTTTCAATTTATTGCAATAAACGCAATCATATGCTGCTTATTTTTTAGACCCCCTTTTGCGTTGATTAATAATTAAGCATTTGCCGATTGTGGATTCAAATTTCAAATGCAACATTTGATTAATTAGTGAACATTAAATATAGTATTTATTTTTGTTCACTTGCTTAACAAATTCATTTAACTTTATACCAAGATTAGCCGCAGCAACGCAGGCTTTTTCATGCAAACTTTGACCTATTCTTATATTAAAAGTTCCTTTAAAAGGTTTTTCTGGATGCAAATTTTCTTGCTCACAAATAAGCAAATAATCATCAACTGCTTCTTCAAAAGCTTATTTAAGATCAGCAGCACTTTCGCCTTCATAATTAATTAATTAACTCTACCTTACCATAAAGAATAAGATCACTTTCATCAAAGTGGATTGAGCCATAATAGCCTTTATATTTAAGCATGTCTTTGTGATATGGGACCGGATGTCT
>DHHZ01000110.1 GCA_002403515.1 Legionellales bacterium UBA4759
TGTGGCTAATTAACCGCATACCGTCTTCCAATATTTGCGCTCGATACTCTGTAACAATGCGCGATATTTCAATATCGATCACTTGACGTGATTCAAAGCCGACTTCAGTGTAATCACCTTTCGGTAGACGTCGCTTATCAAGTTTGATTGGGATAATCGTATCGGGGTTATCAACAGGCTCTAAATTTTTTCCTACACGACCAGGTTGGCCACCCGGTTTGTTATTACCTTTGTTACCCCCGGTTTTTTTCTTCCGATTCGGATCAGTCGATGGGGGCTTGCTACTGTTTTGGCTGTTTAACCCCAATTTTCCAGCTAATAGCGTGATAATCATTAACAGCATTTCAAACATAGCACGTAATGCAGGCGAGATCTTTTTGTCAGCCTCAAGCAATTTGCGCGCGCTTTCTACTGTCTCAGTAATATTGATCTTATCTGCTTTCACCGTGCCAACCTGTTAAATGACTACGACAGAATAATAACACGGGTTTTAAACAGCAAAATTTCCTTCTCATGGCGCATTTTAAGCGATTTAAAAATTTGAACTACGGCGGGGGATAGCTGTGTGGTTTTAAGATCAGGATTGATCTTAAATCAGCTTATATTGAGTCTCTGAAGTGATGGAGCTGAGGACCATTGTTTTATCAAAAAAATAGAAAAAATCCTGTCAAGAACTATTTCAACTTTTTTTCAAGAAAATTTCTTTCTACCTGTTTCATCACCGCAAACCGACCTGAAGGGGCGGATTGTGGTGAATGGTTACTTTGTTATAACTTAAAGTGTTTTTTTAGGTATATCGGGCTATAATGCATCGATTTTGGGACTTAAGAGAGATTCACATGGAAAACCTTATTGAAAATTTACGAATTGCCAACGAAATCAAGAACATGGTAAAACAAAGAGTCATTAGTTCAAATGACATCATTCCTCGTACAGTTTTGCCAGCTTTTTATGATTTTGCAATTCCTATGTATGCAAAAGCTTTTGGATTAGGATTAATTGGTAATTATCTAGAACATTGTCAAAGAACAAGAGCTATAAGAACTGCTGTTTTAGATGAAGTGAAAAAACAAAAATATTTAGCACCGCAATCGACCTCAGCATTGGGTATTACC
Source organism: Legionellales bacterium UBA4759 (assembly GCA_002403515.1). GTDB lineage: Bacteria > Pseudomonadota > Gammaproteobacteria > Legionellales > Legionellaceae > UBA2653. The sequence continues at coordinate 1,116 of DHHZ01000110.1, forward strand.
AAATATGGAGTCGGCGAGGCACAAGAGATTGCGACCCTGTGTTTTTCAGAGTTAATTGATAGAGGCTACAACGCCATTCAATTTATTGCACTAGAGGGCTATTTTAATGACTCTAATCAACTACCCTATATCCATTGCCTCGTGTTGATTGGTATTGAACATCAACAACTGCTCATACCCTCTGATATTTCAGCATTGAATGATTTACCTTCTCATGTTGTAGCACTAGATCCTTATCTTGATTATGTAGGGCCAGCCAATCAGTATAATCAAGCTCAAGAGATTTATTTAAAATTATTTCCATATGAAAAAGTTTTCTTAAGCGATCATCCGACTGACACACATCGTATGAATGCCATTGCGATCAAAAAGAATATTGAACAATTGGATGGATTGCTTGAGTGCCAACGTTTCTATAGAAATTTTTTAACCTTGTCTTTGAGTTGTTTTTCACCAAGTGAGCTTTTACCTTGCCATGAAACAGCTTTGATAAGCTTTTTAAATCAAAGTTCAGGATTGATATTTGCTTGGGGGCATAGTGAATTGAAAGTATCAGCATATGCTGATGTATCGGTGTCTAGTGACTATGACAAAGCGCTGTCAATTCAAGATACTTTACAGGCAGGTACTTTTTATCAAAAAGAAGCGCAACGGTTTTTTGTGTTACATGATATCAATGAGCAGCCTAATTTAGCAGAACGAATTCAAGCGCAATATCGTCGCTAATATTTAGTCCGGCCAATCGGTATAGCCTTGTTCATTTCCGCCATACCAGGTTTCTCTTGGAGCATCTGTTAGTGGTAGATCATGTTTGAATTTATTGACCAATGTTGCATTGGCAATAAATGGTCTACCAAATGAGATTAAGTCGGCGTGGTCTGAATTAAGTGCTTTAAGCGCTAAGGTTTTTGTATAAAGATTGTTGGCTATGTATAGGCCATTAAACTTTTGTCTGAGCTGAAAAAAATTGAAAGCATCAGGTCCCGGTTGTTTTTTGTCATTAATCGAGCCTTCTACGATATGAATATAAGCTATTTGCTTTTGGTTTAAAGTCTCAATTAACTGGTTGTAGGTATTTTGTGGTTTATCGTCAGACATGTCGAGAAAAGTAGAAATAGGTGATAAGCGAATACCTATTCGCTCTTTAGGCCATATTTGTAATACCGCATCAAGCACTTGAGAAATTAATCGAATTCGATTTTCAATTGTACCACCATAAATATCGGTTCTGTAATTAGTCCCAGAGCGAAGAAATTGATCTAGCAAATAACCATTTGCTCCATGAATTTCAATACCATCAAAACCAGCTTTTTTCGCACACATCGCTGCATGGCGATATTGTTCTATGATACCTGCCATTTCATGGGTCTCTAAAGCCCTTGGTGTTACAAAATCAAAAAAACCTTGCTCTGTAAAGGCTTTGCCAGAAGGGCAAATAGCAGAAGGTGCTACAGGCAATTGTTGATTGGGTTGCAAAAAAGGATGTGAAATGCGACCAACATGCCAAAGTTGGGAAAAAATAAGGCCACCAGCCTTGTGAACGGCGTTGGTTACTTTTTTCCAGGCTTTAATTTGGTCTTGGGAATATATCCCTGGCGTGTGTGCATAACCTTTGCCTTGTGGTGATATTTGTGTTGCTTCACTGATAATAAGGCCTGCACTAGCGCGTTGCTGGTAATACAAAGCCGTTAAGGCGGTAGGGCAATCATTAACACCTGCTCGGCAGCGTGTTAATGGTGCCATGACTATCCGATTTTTTAATAGTAAATCATGCATTTGAAATGGTGAAAAAAGCATAATTGTTCCTTTATTTCGATGTTCCACCTACAACAATCTCTTGAATTTTTAATGTGGGTTGTCCAACACCTACAGGCACTGATTGCCCATCTTTGCCACATGTTCCAATTCCTGGGTCAAGTTGCAAATCATTGCCAACCATGGAAATTTTTTTCATAACCTCAGGTCCATTACCAATGAGGGTCGCACCTTTAATAGGATGTGTGATTTTACCATTCTCGATAAGATAAGCTTCACTGATTGTAAAAACGAATTGTCCCGAGGTAATATCCACTTGGCCACCACCAAAATTAACAGCATATATGCCATTTTTAACCGAAGATAAAATCTCTTCTTTCTGATATTTACCTTCTAACATATAGGTATTGGTCATTCGAGGCATGGGAATACAATTGTAGGCTTCACGTCGACAGTTACCTGTAGATTTCATACCCATGAGTCGAGCATTCAACTCATCTTGCATATAATTGACCAACACACCATCTTCGATTAATGTAGTGCATTGTGTCGGTGTTCCTTCATCGTCAATATTCAGTGAACCACGTCGATTGGGTAGGGTACCATCATCGACAACAGTCACACCTTTGGCTGCGACTTGTTCACCGATTCGATTGCTAAAAGCAGAAATTTGTTTGCGATTGAAATCACCCTCTAGACCATGTCCTACCGCTTCATGTAATAAAATACCTGGCCAACCTGCACCAAGAACAACTTCCATTGTGCCAGCGGGTGAGGCGATACTTTTTAGGTTAACAGTAGCTTCATGAACTGCTTGTTTGGCTATCAATTCAGGAATATTTAATTGTTGAAGTTCAATAAAATCATAACGTCCACCACCGCCAGAACGACCACTTTCTCGACGACCATTTTCTTCAACCCAAACGGTTACACTGATGTGAACTAAAGGGCGGACATCGCCTGTAATCATTCCTTTTGAATTGATGATGCTCACAACATCATATTCAGCTGAAATACTCGCACTCACGTCCTTAACACGAGCATCTAGACTTCGTACGTATTCATCTAAATCATGGAGTAGTTTAATTTTATCATTGGATGATAATGAATCTAATGGGTTAATAGGGCGATAAAGACTAGGTGTGGTGTTTAATTTAATTTTTTGAGCTTGAGTCTCTTGACCTGAAGCTGCAATTGATTTGGCGGCTTTGAGGGACTCTATGATGGATTGCATATTGATATCATCACAATAAGCAAAACCAGTTTTCTCGCCACTGACTACACGTATACCAGCCCCACGATTGATTGAAAAGCTACCGCGCTTGACTTGGCGGTCCTCTAAAATCCATGATTCACTGAGTGTGTTTTGTAAATAGATGTCAGAGTAATCAATTTTAGAATGTAATTGGTTAAAAATGAGTTTTTGTAAATCAAAAGCCTCAAATGACGCTGGTTTAAATAGTGTATCTTCAATAATATGGGTAGGTGTGGCAATAAAAGACATAATAAAATCACAGTATTCATGAATGATTTATTCTGGCATTAAATAGCCATCAGGTCTAGGCACTTCATAGGGCGCTTTTAAAAAAAATGAATACGCAATGTAATAATGATTGCGCGATATTGGGGTTGTGTCTTGCCTGTGCTATAATATTAGTAGTAGAGTAAATATGTAATTTTGACTTTTGGAGCTTAAAATGAACAAAAATGATGTTTCTGTTCTCAATCGACGTATGGAGTCTGTCTTAGCAACCAATAAAGTATTAAGAAATACTTATTTGTTGTTGGCTATGACCTTGGTATTTAGCGGTGTTATGTCTTATATCAGTATGGCAATGGGCATTCGCTTCATCAATCCAATACTCTTCTTAGTTGGCTCTTATGGCTTAATTTTCTTAACCAGCATGTTGCAAAATAGTCCTATGGGCATCGTTGCTGTTTTCGGATTTACTGGTTTTATGGGTTTTGCTTTAGGTCCAATTTTGAATATGTATATGTTAAATATTCCAAATGGGGCACACCTTGTTGCCACTGCTTTAGGTGGAACTGGCTTAATATTTTTAGGTCTATCGGCATACACATTGACAACTCAAAAAGATTTTAGCTACATGGGCGGCTTTTTATTTGCGGCTATGTTGGTTGTATTTGTGATGATGTTAATTGGCTTATTCTTCCCAGTATCTGGCTTGCAAGTGATTATATCTGGTGCTTTCATGTTAATTTCATCCGGTTTGATTTTATTTCAAACCAGTCAAATTATTCATGGTGGTGAAACCAATTATATCAATGCGACAGTATCTTTATACGTTTCAATTTACAACGTATTTGTAAGTCTTCTTCAAATTCTTACAGCGTTTTCTGGCAATCGTGATTAAGAAAGCTTAATGTTTAAAATCCGGCTTTTGCCGGATTTTTTTTATTTAAGTTTTAATAGAATTTGGCCTACTTCATGAATAATTTGTTCTGCATTCAGATTTTCTAATAATTTAAATTGCAGTACTTGCTGATTTTTCAGTTGATAGGTTTGAGATTCTTGTTGAATCAATAAAATCACTTTCATCGGATCGATGGCTGGATTTTCATTGAACTCTATAGCACCTTGGCCTTTGTTAAATAGAATGCGTTTAATTCCTAAAGAATTGGCATTCAGGCGCAAATAAGTAATTTGAATTAAATTTTTTACAGCTTGCGGCATTAAACCAAATCTATCAATTAATTCGACTTGAATTTGATGTATTTCTTCTTCATTTTTGCTACTGGCAATGCGTTTGTAAAAAATTAAACGTTGATGAATGTCTGACATGTATTCATCAGGGATGATGCTGGATACTTTTAAATCAATTTCACATTGATGTTTGATTTTATCAAAACTTGGAATTTTTCCGGCTTTAATATCCTCGATGGCTTGTTCTAACATTTCCATATAAAGACTATAACCGATGGCATGTAAGTTACCGCTTTGCTCTTCACCCAAAAATTCACCTGCACCACGAATTTCCATGTCGTGCATGGCTAAAGAAAAGCCAGCCCCTAAATCCTCCAGAGAGACAATAGCTTCTAAGCGTTTTTTAGCATCACTGGTCATTAATTTTTCTGGTGGTGTTAACAAATAGGCATAGGCTTGATGGTGAGAGCGTCCAACCCGACCTCTTAATTGATGTAATTGCGCTAATCCCAATTGATCTGCTCTTTCAATGATGATGGTATTGGCGGTTGGAATATCAATACCTGTTTCAATAATGGTGGTGCAAACTAAAACATTAAAGCGCTGATGATAGAAGTCTGCCATGATTTGCTCAAGACGTCTTTCATGCATTTGGCCATGTGCATACTCAATTTTGGCCTCTGGAACTAAAACTCGAAGTTCATTCGTGATTTTTTCTATCGTGTCGATGTCATTGTGCAGATAATATACTTGACCACCTCGTAATATTTCTCTTAATAATGCTTCTCTTAATAGATGATTGTTTTTCTCATTCCAAAATGTTTTTACAGCAAGTCTTTTAGCAGGTGGTGTTGAAATGATAGAAATATCACGCATGCCATGCATGGCCATATTTAAAGTTCTGGGTATTGGGGTTGCAGTTAAGCTTAGTATATCGGCTTGATGTTTCACTTTTTTCAGTTGTTCTTTTTGTTTGACTCCGAAGCGATGTTCTTCATCAATAATCAGCATACCCAAATCTTTGAATTTGACGTCTTGTTGTAAAAGTTTGTGAGTGCCGATGAGAATATCAACTTTTCCTTCAGCTAATTTTTTTAAAACATTCTCAGATTCTTTTTTGGTTCTGAATCGTGAGATGAGCTCAACACACATCGGAAAATCAGCAAATCTTTCTTGAAATGTCTCAAAATGTTGCTTGGCTAACAAGGTGGTAGGAACCAAAATACATACCTGGCGAAGATTTTGTACCACAATGAAAGCAGCGCGCATAGCCACTTCTGTTTTTCCAAAACCCACATCGCCGCAAACGAGTCTATCCATAGGTTGTGGTGCTTGAAGATCTTTAATAATCGCATCAATAGAATTTTTTTGGTCTTCGGTTTCAGTAAATCGAAATGCGCTGGTGAATTTCTCGTACTCTGGCCAATCAATTTGATATTGATAACCTTGTTCAGCTTGGCGAAGGGCTTGTGTTTCAAGAAGTTCTACAGCCATATCATGAATCTTCTCAGAGGCTTTTTTCTTTTCTTTTTGCCACGCCTCAGATCCCAATTTATGAATTGGAGCATCGTCTGGATGGCTGCCACTGTATTTAGAAATCAAATTGAGGTGAGTGATAGGAACGTAGATTTTATCTTCACCAGCATAGCGAATAATTAGAAACTCATTGTTCAAACCATCGAGTTCAAAGGTTTGAAGGCCATCATAACGCCCCACACCATAGTCGACATGAACCACAGGCATGCAAGTGGATAATTCACTCAAATCGCGAATATATTTGTCTTGCGATGAGATAGTTTTGGTTCTTCTTTGTCTTTGATAAACAATACTTTCACCAAATAATTCATGCTCGGTAATCGTTAAAGTGTTAAACGCTTCAAAAAAGAAAGCTTGGGTAAGAGGCCCATGTATCAAGCCAAGTGGTGCATCGGACTGCTGAAAATCTTTGAATGTTTCAAAAACAGTGGGAAATACGTCACTGGCTTTACATAAATCATAAATGACTTCGCGACGCCCTAAACTGGATGCCATCAATAATATACGTTGACTGGTCTGTTTTGTGAGCCAATTGCCTAATTTCTTTAATGGCTTTGTATCTTTTCTATCGATCTGAAGGGCCATAGTTTCTAGGATTTTTGGGAATTTTAGAACATGGGCTGTGCGTTTTTGAATAAGTTTTAAGAGTTCATCTTGATTTAAAAGAAGTTGCTCGGGTTTTAATATAGGTCTTTGGATGTCATGTCTTCTTTGCTCATAACGAATACCAATTTCATGCCATAGTCTTTCGGTATGCGTTGATAAATCAGATGAATATAATATTTCAAATTCATTGGATAAGTAATCAAACAAACATTCAGTTTTTTCAAAAAAAAGAGGTAAATAATATTCTAAGCCTTGAATTGGTTGATGGTTAGAGACATGCTCATAAACCGCGCAGGCATTGAGGTTGCCAGAAAATTGCTCTCGAAATCTTTGGCGAAACTCTCTAATGGACGTTTCATCCAAACTGAATTCTTTTGCAGGTAAAATATTCAGCTCTTGAATTTTTTCTTGGCTCAATTGTGTTTGGATGTCAAACCAACGCATACTTTCTATTTCATCATCAAACCATTCGATGCGAATCGGTTGGTGACTTCCCATGGGAAAAACATCAATTAATGAACCCTTGGGACTAAATTCACCATGTCCTTGAACCACCGAAACCAGTTGATATTGTGCATCAATAAGATTTTGCTTAAATTGGGTCAGTGGTAGAATTTCACCTTTTTTAATTTTGAATACATGTTTTTGTAAAAAACTTTTGGGTGTAAGCCTATGAAGTAAGGTGTTGAGGCTAATGATGAGCACCATGGGTTTTTTGTTCATCAGATCATAAAGTAAGCTTAAGCGCTCTGAGATAATATCTTGATGAGGTGAGAATTGATCATAAATTAACGTTTCCCAATCAGGAAAAATATTGATTTCAATACCTTGAGTTTGAAAAAACTCTAAATCATATTTGAGTTGTTCGGCTTCTTTTTGGTGATTGCAAATGATTAAATATGGTTTTTGGAGTTTTTGAGGGTTTTGAAGGTATTCGAATACCTGATGACTAAATTGGCTCATATAATCAAACTGTTTGTAAGGGCTGAAAATACATGCTCTCTATCATATCAAAAAAACGATAAAAATTAAAAAATAGTTATTATCGTTTGAGTGTTAATGCGAATTGACTATCAAATTGTTTTTGGTTAGCAGGGGGATGATTTTTAACAAAAAAGCCATTGGATTGTTTTAAAATCTCGGAGCAATACTTTCTGTGGCCTTTAGAATGGAAAATTTTTTTTTGAAACTGGGCGTAATCAATTGCGGGTGAGTCTTTTCCAGAGTCAATGAATTGCTGAAAAGCCACTGAGTTTTTACTTTCAAATAAACTTTTGAACTCCTCAAATATCACATCTGATAGTGTCAATAAAATATGTGGCCAAATACATAAATAACCTTCGATTTTCAAATCAGCAATAACATGAGTGAATCTTAAAAATTCTTGGCAATTAATTGGACTAGATAAATCATTAAGAAATTTATGTGTAATTTTTTGAATGACTTTGGGTAATTTTAAGGAAGCAAGCGCTAAAGAAATAAAAACCATTTCAATATCAGGGTGTATGACATTTAATTTTTCTATGAGTTTATTAAAAACGCCGCCCTGACATATGAATTTGTCGACGATATCCATATCATCAACCCGATGTTCATTAAGGTTTCTACCACGCTGAATTTCATACAAGCCCTCTACGATTAAGCATAATGCTTCATATGATGAACAGATTAATTGACTTTCATCATGAATAGCGCAATAAATCAACCCCAACAGGGTATGTATCGAAATTTTAGATTTGGGGTCTATAAACTGATAATGGGGTTTGGAAATCCTATTGATACAACGTTTTGCAGCATTAGTTTTAAAATCTTCAGGCAATTCAATAATTTCATTTTGAAGTTTTATAATATTTTCAGACACATTGAGATGATGTTTGTATCGTTTTAATAAGTTTGTTGCACTTTTGGATGTTGATTCATGAATACTGGAAGTGTGAGTGCTTTGTGAGTGATTTATAACAATTTTATCAGTTGGATTTTCTTGTCTTTGATGGTTTTGAGCAAAGAATAAGTGTTGGTTTCTAATCAGTGTAAACTCAATTAGGCGATAGTTTAATATTTGATTGATGTTTATTCTTCCATTGAGAAGAAGTTCACGAATTGTTGGTAATCTTAAAATCTGCAGGTGAGTTGGGTTCATTTGTTGAATTTCGTCAAGTGTTAGTACTTGAAGATTGATTAACATTAATAGATCTTGATTTCTTAAGGCCCTTAATTGTGATAGAGTCATTCGTAAAATCGGTTGTATATGAATACTCCTTTCTAATAGTGCTTGATGAATTGGTTGATGTTGAAGTGTGTAAATTTGTTCCATATTCTTAAAGCGAACAATTTCTGTGCTTGTAATTATATTAGCGGCAATCAATTGTCGAATTGCGGGTTTTTGGATCATTCGCATTTGAAAAGGGTTTAAATTCATCAATTGCGACAAGCTTATTTGACGACTGATGAGTAGTTGTCGAATCTCAGGGTATTGGAGTGCATGTAGATAATCGAAGAATTTTTTATTGAAGTACCAGTCTTTGGAGATATGGTTATTAATAACAAAATAAACGATTGTTGCAATGCCGAAGATGGAAATGAATTTGAGTATATTGAGTTGAATTTCGATGTTTATTTCAATGATTTCTTGTGGGAAAAATAGCATTTTTTACTGCAGATTTATTGTGAAATGTTGACAGATGGTGGCCAGAGGCAGAATCGAACTGCCGACACGAGGATTTTCAGTCCTCTGCTCTACCGACTGAGCTATCTGGCCGGTCAACGCTTGCTATTAAACCCTGAATGGCTTTTATAGTCAAGCATATTTTTAAATTTTTTTAATATTATTTGGGTTGAAATCCTGGAGGTGTTTCAGAGCCGCCCTCAAAGAAAAATTTTTGCATTTCTTGTGTTAAAAATTTACGCGCTTGTGGGTCCATCAAATTGAGTCGATACTCATTGATAAGCATCGTTTGGTGACCCAACCATAAACTCCATGCCTGTTGAGATATTTCATTAAATATTCTTTCACCTAAAGGACCGGGAAATGGGGGAGCACTCATTTTGGGCGCTTGAATTTTGAGTTTTTGACAAAAAATTAAATCAGACATAGTTCATCTCAATGTTTGAAAAAAGCAAGTTTAACAAACATTGAGATGTTTTTAAAACTATTGTTGGTTAGTAATCAGTACTTGTTTTCTTTCCATTTCTTTTGCCATTGCTTGTTCATTTTGAATGCGAATGGCTTCATCCAATGAAATAAAGCGATAGCCTCTACTTTTGAAGAGCTCTATGACTTCGCCCATGGCATGACTGTTAAGAAGATTTGCATGCACCAATAATATTTCAGGTGTATCGGGTTTATGAATTTTTTCTGCTGCAGTAATTTGTTTATCGATATATGCAAGATAATCTTTTTTAATGGTCGCTAATTTAGCATCTCTGTTGCGCCAATTAACCGCTAATAAACGCCCGTTAAACTTATAATCCTTGGAGTCTATGGTGACTGGTGCAATGACATAATTGTGATTTGCTAAATACTCTTGAACCAATAATTTATCACTGCCTCGACCTTCTGCGAGATAGGGGTAGCGAAAATATTTAGGTACAGTAAGAATACCTTGCAGGCGTTCTTCTGATTTATCTAAATCTTCAATATACCTTTTGGCACCAACGCTATTGAGGCTTATGTGCGTATAAGTATGATTTCCAAGAGAGTAACCTTTTTGTTTAAAATAATCCAAAAGCTCTTCTTGGCCTTTTTCAATTGAACCAGCAATGATAAAACCTGTTGCTGGAACTTGTTTCTCTTCTATTTGATTGACCAGTTGATAAAATCGATTGGTCTGTCCATTTTTATTATGGACGGGTCCAACAAATGGTAAATCATCAATAGTTAAAGCCACTAAGCGCTCTTCGGCATACAACGATTGAAACATCAAAGAAAATACTAAGCCTTTAAGCGCAATATGGAATTTGCTCATGCTAGCTCCTATTACGGTTCTTAATTGGCTGAGTTATTATTGTTGTTATTATTCAGTCGTTATTAAAAGCATAGCAACAGTTTTTAATTTTTGCGTAATGAAAATAATTTTTTTTTGTTTTATTTTTATTTTTTTCAATAAAAGATCATTTTGTTTTTTATTTGACTATATTTAACCTCTTTGATAATATAAAAAACTTTTAAATTACCACTATTTTTCTGTGAAATTGTGGTGTACACAAAAATGTGACCTGATTTTGGTAAGTGAACTGGAATTGGTTAATCAAATTAGATTACATACCCATGGTTTGAGGTAAAAAATGATTAATGAAAATTCAACAAGAGCACAAGTACTTGAGGCTGTTAAGGACGAAGGCGTACTTCTTAGTTTGGCATCAGATAAATTTAAAAATGATAAGGAAATTGTGCTTGCTGCAGTTTCTCAGGATTATTTTGCATATAGGTATGCTTCAGAATCTTTAAAAAATGATATGGAAATTGTGCTTGCTGCTCTTTCTCAAGATTTCCTTTTTTTCCTACAACTGCCAAATGATTTAAAAAATAATAAGGAACTTGCGATTGCTGTTGTATCTAGATGTGATCAAATTTTTGACTTTATACCAGATGCTTTAAAAAATGATAAGGATGTCGCATTTGTAGCTATAAAACTTAATGCAAGAGCCTTGTACCATATTTGTATGCGGTTAATTAGCCA
>DHHZ01000026.1 GCA_002403515.1 Legionellales bacterium UBA4759
GTTAAAATATTTTTATTAATGCATTAAAAATCAATGAATTTTTTGTCCCTGGGTAAAATACAAGGTTAAAATTTTTCTTGCCACCAGCTCGCCTTGTTCCATACCATAGAGTTTTTGAAAATGCAGAGTCATCGCCAAAACCCAAGGCGATAATTTTAAATCAAGAGTTTTTTTCTGAATATCTGCGACAACCTCAAACAAGCCTACGTTCCCTACTTGGCCAATATACGAGGCATAGCCTTCTATAAACGATTTAGCGACCAGCAAGTCTTTGTGTTTGGTTGGCCAATCACTCATGCCGAAAGCTCCTCTCCTTTATCTTGAGATTCTTGCCATAAGGTCACAAATAACACCATGATAATTGGTCCAATAAATAGACCCAATATACCAAATGTTTCAACACCACCGAGTATACCAAATAATACCGCCAAAAATGGTAACTCTATCGCACCACCAATGAGTACAGGTTTTACAAAATGGTCTGCAATAAACATCACCAAAGTGCCCCATGCGACCACAATGATTGCTGATATCATCGCACCTTGAGCAATTAAACTGATGGCAATTAAACTTAAAATCACCGGCACCACAAAAGGAATCATGGCACCAAAGGCAGTGATAAAACCCAATAATGTTGGCGCAGGAATTTTTAATAAATAATAACAAACACCCATTAAAAACCCAACCCCTAAACCGACTAAAATGGTACCGTTGACCGTCGCTCTTAATGCCGATGGCAAATGATCAGCATAACGAGACCAACGTGAACCTAAACAATTTTCGCCGACGCGTTGAATTTGTTTGAACAATTTATCGCCATCACGATACACAAAAAATAATGTTAAAAATGTAAAACCGATTTGAATGCTGGTATGCGCAAAAACAACACCAATTTGTTTTGCCACGTAACTGGTATGTTGCATGGACAAATGCAAATGGCTAAATAAACTTTTAATAGCGCCAGGTTCACCAATTTCGGCTATCCAATATTTTTGAATTTCAGGGCCAATCCAAGGCAGATTCACCATCCAATCAGGAGCCGCGTGTCCATAATGGTTTAAATCTTGTAAATAAGTGACAAATTGATGGGTTTCACGAACCAATATTGAAATGACCCAACTGATGGGAACCATCAACAATAAAAAGATTATCGAGGTAAATAAAAACGAAGAGACTTGTGTATAACGCCCAAAAAGTTTAGACCATAAACGATACAAAGGATAAGTGGTGATTCCAAGTACTGTTGCCCAAGCCATACAACCCAAAAATCGATGCACAATAAAAAGTGCCAGAATTACAATTAAGGTCGTTAATAAAATACTGAGTAATTCTTTATGGCTATTGTTCATGGCTTAAATCCAAAAATGCAAAACACCTAGTGAAATAATCGATAACAATGCTGCAGCGACATCATCGAGCATCATTCCAATCCCCCCATCGATATGTTTATCGATCCAGCCTACAGGAAATGGCTTTAAAATATCAAAGATTCTAAAAAGAATAAAACCAACAATGACATTCAATACAGACAATTCAAATGGCGCCATCAATACAAGCATTCCTAGGATTTCATCGCAGTTCACACCACCATAATCATGAATACCTAGTTTTTTGCTTAAAATCTCGCTTAACCAAGCGCCAAGGAAAAAATAAATGAGGGTCAAGGACCAATAAACCCACAATGGACAAAGTTTTAGTAAACAAACAAAAGGAATGGCAGCAAGGCTTCCCCAGGTGCCAGGGATTTTTGGCAGTAAACCACTGCCAAAACCAAATCCTATGAAATAGCGCCAGTCGGTAAAGACCATACGCACAAGATTTTTAGGCAAAGATTTATTGTTTTTTTGCATGTTCCACTTCAATTGAACGTAACTTGCCTGCCAAATGATGTAACACACCATTGACATAACGATGTCCTTCAACTGCTCCGAATGTTTTAGATAATGAAATCGCTTCATCTATTACAACACGAAAAGGAACATCCAAGCAATGCATAAACTCATAAGTACTTAAACGCAGTACAGATAACTCAACAGGATTTAGCATTTCTAAAGGTCTATCTAAATAACTGACGATCTGTTCATCAATTTCTTTTATTTGATGAACAATGCCGCGCAATAACATAGAGAAGTATTGCTCATCAAATTTTTCGACATTATTCTCAGCCATAAATTGTGCCAAAATCTCAGGGACTGAATCTTGATTCATTTGCCATTGATATAAAGCCTGCACCAGAAGTTTTCTAGACTTTTGACGCTTTCGTATCATTTCTCGATTTTCCACAAACAACCTCTTAATTATCTTTCATTTGTTCCAAAGCTTGTCTAAATTCACTGATGTCTTTGAAACGTTTATAAACTGAAGCGAAACGAACATAAGCAACATGATCAATTTGATATAACTCATGCATAATCCATTCGCCTATTTGACGAGATTCAATCTCTCGTTCTCCACTTCTTCTAATTTTTTGCAACACTTTGGCAATGGCTTCTTCAAACAAATCGACACTGACAGGCCTTTTTTCAAGAGCGGTTTGCATGCCAGATTTTAATTTTTCCAAACTCAAGGCCTCTCGCCGACCATCCCGTTTTATGACCATAGGCAAAACCAATTCCGCAGTTTCAAAGGTGGTGAATCGCTGTTGGCATATTAAACATTCACGTCGACGTTTAACCTGCTCTCCTTGAGCAACCAACCTTGAATCTACGACTTTTGTATCTTCTGCAAAACAAAATGGACAATACATCGAGCTATCCCTAATGAATAATTGTTAAAAAATTTATTCTATCCACAATTCTTTACCAGTATAAACTGGGAAAGTTGAACATAAATCAACAACCTGATTTTGCACATCTTGATGCAATTTTTCATTTTCAGGTTGCGATAAAATATCAGCAATCCAATGAGCAATTTTCACCATCTCAGTTTGCCCCATACCACGGGTCGTGATTGCTGGTGTACCAATACGAATGCCACTGGTCACAAATGGTGATTGCGGATCATTCGGCACTGAATTTTTGTTCACTGTGATATGGTGTTGCCCTAAAATTTGATCAGCTAATTTTCCTGTAATGTCTTTAGAACGCAAATCAATTAACATCATGTGGTTCATTGTACCACCAGAGACAATATCAAAGCCACGCTCCATCAATGTTTTTGCTAATGTTTTTGCATTATCAACCACTTTTTGTTGATAATTTTTAAAAGATGGTTGCAAAGCTTCAAGAAAAGCAACAGCTTTGGCTGCAATCACATGCATCAAAGGACCACCCTGCATTCCAGGGAAAAGGGCTGATTGTAATTTTGGCGATAGAGTTGAACCCTCACCAGCTAGAATGATGCCACCCCGCGGACCGCGCAAAGTTTTATGTGTGGTTGAGGTCACCACATCGGCAAAAGGTAAAGGTGAAGAGTAATGACCAGTGGCTACCAAACCTGAAACGTGTGCCATATCAGCCAATAAATATGCACCAACTTCATCAGCGATTTCACGAAAAGCCTTCCAATCAAGTTCTTGAGAA
>DHHZ01000121.1 GCA_002403515.1 Legionellales bacterium UBA4759
ACTTCCCTGTTGAATGGGCGTTGCAAAAAATTCAGCGGATATCAAACAAATATTTAATGGTAATAATCCAACACTCCCATACCCTGACACCATTAAATTTAAAGAATCGAAGCTTACACCGCATGATGTCAAAGAAGATGATAGTTTAACGCTTGGGTTTATAATGCGATCATCTTGCTCTGAAGAAAAAGAATTGCCTAAGACAAAGCCCCAGCCCACTCGGTGGCAAGAATTTAAAGGGGCTCTCCCAGACATGCCTCAACCTCGACCAGGTATTGGCAAATACATTCTTGCAGGATCGGCTGCTAGTTTTTTAATCACGGCAATACCACCTGTAGGTATTGCGTTAGCTGTTGGAACGCTCTATGCTTTAGCCAAAGATTCCAGTCAACAAACACAAATAAGAGGCACTGTAGAGCGTCAAACGCGATCCGCCAGTGAAGAACATTGTGCTAAGAATAGAGTCTCTTTACCAGGCCTGCCAAAATCACCAAGTTTTACAAAGTTATCTCCTGCCCAACAACATCAGCAACAGCAACAGCAACAGCAACAGACAAATTCTAACCCATCGCCCCCAAACCCAGGTGCTGGAGGAGGCCGCTCTTCATCATGATATAAACTTTAGGAATAGATCTTGAACCCCTGTTGGTAGCTACTGTAATATAGAATTTGTCCTTTAATATGGAGTATCGAATGGCACGTTTTTTAATTATTAGCGCAGCAAGTGGTATAGGTCAAAGCGTTAAACAAGCTTTATTACAGATGGGGCATGAAGTCATTACCACTGCACGTAATGATTCTAAAATTAAACCCGATTACATTTGTGATGCCAGTGATTTTTCAGCAGTTGAGCAAGTTTTTGCTTCAGTAGGCGATATTGATGGCGTGGTAAACTGTGCAGGTTCTTTATTATTAAAACCCGCGCATACCACCTCATTTGAAGAGTATCAATCCGTTATTAATCAATCCTTAACCACTGCATTTGCAGTCGTGCGTTCAGCCGGTCTTCATATGAAAAATGGTGGTAGTGTCGTTTTAATCAGTTCTGCAGCTGCACAAATTGGTTTAGTCAATCATGAAGCCATCGCTGCTGCTAAAGCAGGTATTATTGGATTAGCGCGTTCTGCTGCAGCCACTTATGCCAACACATCTCTTCGTTTTAATGTTGTGGCACCAGGGCTTACTGAAACCCCATTGACTGAGGCATTAACCAAACATGATGTGATGCGAAAGGCCTCAGAAAGTATGCATCCCTTGGGGCGTATTGGTCAGCCTGATGATATTGCCAGAGCCATTGTATTTTTCCTCAATCCTGAAAACAATTGGGTGACAGGCCAAGTTCTTGCCGTTGATGGTGGGTTGAGTACACTAAAATCTCGACCAAAATCCTAACATGACAGCGCTTTATCCTCTTTTAGCTGATCAATTGACTTTTGATATGGCCTCTTTGCAAGGCTTTAATCCCAAAGTTGATATTTTGGTTTTTTGTGAAGTTCGAGCTGAAACTGATTATGTTGAGCACCACCCACAAAAAATTGCATTTTTATTTTCTGCCATGCGTCATTTTGCCAAGACCTGCGAGAATATGAATTTCAAAGTGCATTATGTTCGCTTGGATGACCCAGATAATACACAAAGTCTCATGGGTGAATGGGAGCGGCTTGCGAAATTTTATTCATGCCAAGATATTAATATCAATTTACCTGGGGAATGGCGTTTAACACATGCTTTTGAAAAGTGGCAAAAACAAAGTCATTTGGATATCAAGCTATTCGAAGACAAGCGCTTTTTGTGCTCGCATGAAGAGTTTGCTTCATGGGCATCCGGAAAAAAACAATTGCGCATGGAATATTTTTATCAAATGATGCGTAAAAAATATCAAATTTTATTGGATGAGAAGGGGCAACCAGAAGGGGGGCGATGGAATTATGACAGTGAAAATCGCGAACCATTTAAACCTGGCATTAACTGGTCAAAACGCTTAGACTTTACCCTAGATGATATCACCTTTGCAGTTTTAGAATTGGTAAAAAAACATTTTTCGCATCATTTTGGTGGTCTCGATGATTTCAATTACGCTTGTACAACGCATGAGGCCCAATTGGCATTGGATGATTTTATTGAGCATCATTTGCCACATTTTGGTCAATATCAGGATGTCATGGTGACTGAAGAAGCTTTTTTACACCATTCACTCATTTCCATGTATTTACATGTGGGATTTTTAGATGCATTGAGTGTGTGTCGACGTGTAGAAAATCTTTATCGACAAGGCAAAGTCCCTTTGTCTTCTGCAGAAGGATTTATTCGGCAAATTTTAGGATGGCGTGAGTATGTTCGAGGGATTTATTGGCTAAAAATGCCTGAATATGCAAATCAGAATTTTTTGAATGCCTCAGAACCTTTACCAAAGCTTTACTGGGGTGGCAGTACCAAAATGAATTGTATGCAGCAAGTGGTGCAAATGACTGAAAAATATGCCTACTCCCATCATATACAACGTTTAATGATCACAGGCAATTTTGCCTTATTGGCAGGTCTTGAGCCTAAAGCGGTCACCGATTGGTATTTGGCAGTATACATTGATGCGTTTGAGTGGGTTGAACTTCCCAATACTCTAGGCATGGCATTGTATGGTGATGGTGGCATTCTGGCAAGTAAACCCTATGCCGCAAGCGCTCGTTATATTGAAAAAATGAGCAATTTTTGCAAGTCATGCCATTTTAAATCAAAAGAAATGCTTGGTGAGCGGGCGTGCCCATTCAACGCCTTATATTGGAACTTCATTGCAAAACACGAAGCGATTTTAAAAACCAATCCCCGCATGGCCTATATGTATGCAACATGGTCACGTTTTCCTGAGGAAAAGAGAAAGGCCATTGTAGAACAAGCAAAAGATTATTTATTGCGTTTAAAAGAAAACAATTTGTAAGGCCAAATCATGGGTGTTACTTTTTGATAATCAAGGTAATTTTGCCCTTTGTGAGCAATACTGGTTTCTTCGGTTAAGGGGCCGGTAATAAAACGCATGATTAGAAAAAGACAAATCGGTGAAATCCAGCCGCCTAGGTGATGGCTTCCCATTGCAAAGCTTATCCAAATGATGATTTCGCCAAAATAGTTGGGATGTCTTGAGTATTTCCAAAGACCGATTTGGCAAACCTGATGAGATTTTGCATCTTTTTTAAATTGTTTCAATTGTTCGTCGGCTAAGATTTCGATGCCAAGACCCCAAAAAAATAAAACACTGACAGCAATAGTTAATAATGTTGAAAAATCATGACTTTGCATGATAAAAAACCATGCCAATCCAAGCACCCATTGTAAGCTGGCTTGAATTTGATAATTGATGAACAGAGTTTGGGTGCTAGAGCGTGGAGAACGTTCAATAATTTTTTCATA
>DHHZ01000102.1 GCA_002403515.1 Legionellales bacterium UBA4759
TGTGGCTAATTAACCGCATACCCTATTCTAGGAAGATATTTAGAACATAAAAAAAGGCTGCAAAAATAGCATATTATGAAACATCGTGAATCTGCAGCCTATTTTAATCACTCACCTTACTCAGCAGCTTTTGTTCGTTGTTTTATAAAGACAAAAAAATGAAATGGAACTTTTAGACATATACAGCGATTATCTAATGAGCCAAAATCACTACGCAACAGCGATAGGTTTAGCCGCGATAAAGGGTATGGTTCGAAATTAACAACCAATTAGAGTAGAAGTCATTCGTTATAGAAAAAGCAAAAGAGCAATAAATACACTGCTTTTGCAAATACATTATCAGTAAAAAAACTTATTGACGCATTTTTAGCCACCATATATATTATCTGTAGTTTAAGTGAAGTATTGTCGTTTGTTTATGTTATTAAATGAAAACTTGACTCCTACTTTAGATGGGTAATCTCATGTTTTTTTTTAGGGGGTTTGAAAATGATTTATCTTAATCATGAGTTGTTAACTACAAAAAGAATAATTAAATTTATCAAAGATAAAAAATCCTCCTTAAATCTAAGGCAATTTCAACAGAGGCTCAAAAGTATATTTTTTAAGAAAGATTTATCGACAGAAACAATACTATCTAATTTAGCAAGTGATAGTCGGTTTGCTAGTTACCCCAAATTGAAAGCTTTAATTGAAATTCTGTTGAGTTTAGAAGACCCGGGTGAAATTGAACATGCACTTCAGGTATGGTTTCCCCTGTCTCACAACGGCGGCCTTGGATTCGATACTTCTTGTTACCGGGGGGGCTACCCTAGGGGATTGGGCCGGGGTGGTGTTGGGCGCGGTGCGGTGTGGGCCACGCACAGGGCGTATGAGGACATAAATGCTGATTTGGCTGCCATTACACGTCTTGAAGACGTAAGAACCGCCGACCTCGAGCTTTCGCGTGCAAATTTAAGCTCAGCGACATCTTTGCGTCCGGGCGCGCTATCTTGATAGACTTGAATGATAACAACTGGCTTTAGATTTTGGTATAAAAGAAGTGGCAATACTTAGACTTAAAAGCGCCCCCAAAAGTCCATCTCGCATGACCTATTAAAGCGAGGTATTGAACCGATTATTGGTCATTTAAAAATATGGGTAGATTAGGCTTTAATCTTAAGCATTTGATTCGATATTTAGATGATGTTATCGACAGGATAATATCCACAGCATGAAGAGATACTTCGTCATTTGGGATTGCCTAGATTTTCTATCAATCAGCTCAAACTTTATCTACAGATATGGCTTTAATTTCGTGACACTGACCACTTGTCCACAGTTTCAGTGGATAACTCTGTAGACAAGCTATGTATTGCATGTTTAATGATGGTTTTCCACTTCACAGGTTTTATATTCTAGTTGAAAAGTTGTATGTTCAATTGCAAATTCTTGCTTTAAAAAATCATTCAAATTTTGAATGATTTTATGCATATCAGACTGCTCTTCTATCACAACATGCGCTGTTAGGCTGATTTTGTTGTTGGTAATTGACCAAATATGCAAATCATGGCATCCCAGGATTCCAGGGATGGTTTTGATTTTTTTTTCAATCAATTGCGAATCAATATGAGAGGGCACAGCCTCGAGTAAAATATCAATACTTTCTTTTAATAAGACCCACGTTCTGGGTAAAATCCATATCGCAATGAGTATTGCAATGACCGTATCAATCCAATTCAAATGAGTAAAATAAATTAATACGCCACCCACAATCACCGCGACGGAGCTTAATGCATCACTCATGACTTCAAGATAGGCGCTTTTTAAATTTAAACTGTCCTCTTTGGATGAATGAAGAATAGAAACTGCAATTAAATTGACTATTAAACCAAGCCCTGCAATCAACATCATACTTGTTGAATGGATGTTGGTTGGCGTATTCAGGCGTTTGATTGCTTCAATAAAAATATAAATACCAATGATAAACAATAAACAAGTATTTAAAGTGGCTGCAAGTATTTCAAAGCGATAATAACCAAAAGTTTTTTTTGAGTTGGCTTTTTTTTTGGATATGGCAATCGCAAACCAACTGATAATTAGAGCCGAAACGTCTGTTAACATATGGGCTGCATCTGAAATTAGTGCAAGACTACCTGTAATTAAGCCGCCAATAAATTCGGTGAGCATAAATCCAAGACTAAGAATAATACTTAAGAATAGTTTTTTTTGGTGCTGGGTTTGATGCATTGACAGTCCTTGTCAAATGAATAATCAATAATTATATACTATCTTAGGGTGTTGAAAATAGATGCTGTGCTGGAAGCGTTAGGCCTTTGTCAATGAAATATTTTACTAAACGATAGGTAAAATCTTCTACGCTTGCTTCTGTTCCTTTAAAACGTAATAAATTCTTTGCAATGTTTCCAGAGCGAACTTCGCTGATAAAATCAGCATCATGCTTACGGTGAAATTCAACAAATTCATCTTCGAATTTTTGTTTTAGCTGTGAAAAATTCACCTGTACATTTGTGAATTGAACAGGATTAATGCTTCGTGTTTTCACAACAATTTTATCCATTTCTCTTTTACTCAGTTGAGCTTGATATGCCTCAATTCCGCAGCTGATAATTTTTTCAATCCATTCCTCTGGACTTAGAATAATTTTAACAGGGGATGGAGATGTCAGCATTTCTGGCTCAAAAAAACTTAATCCCATGAAACTTATGACCTCAGTATCTTCTAAAGCATTTTTTGTTTCCATTATTATATTCCTTGTATTTTGAACATTGAACGTTCAATGGGTGAGCCTGGCCGGCTCCCAGCAAAAAGACTAAACCCAGTTACTGATACTGGTGATAATCTACCTGTTTTCGACAATAAAGTTTCGTACTCTGTATCGAATTCTTCTTTAGTATTATAAAGTCCACCTGTTTCAATAAATTTTGAATTTCTAATGACTTCTCGATGAGTCTCCAAATCTTCTAATGATAAATCTTTATTGATAAGCGCTTGATTAACCACTAAAAACTTTAAAGAACTGCCTTTTCGATGCAGTAAAATATTTTCAACTTCAGCTTTAGATAATACAACTGTAATACCATTGAATACTTGCGTTAATAATAATTGTATATGGTTAAAATGTGTATATAAATCATTGAGTTTTCCAATATTTATTTCTATCGAATTGGTATGAGTATTAAATATTGCATCGATAATTGTCTTTAAGTCGAATAAATTTATTTTTGCACATAACTGAAATATCGAACTTTTAAACATTGTTTTTACTTTTATAAAATGATTATCAGATTTTACTGCTGCTTGTGATTTACGCGCCCCTGGAGAGTGCGTCTCTAAAGTAGGCGTTGTTCTTGGTGATTGGTATGAAGAGGACTGCTCTGGTGCCTCAGAAGGCATATCGAGTTTCCTTGGGCTTCGTGGTGGTGTAGCACACACGGGACTTGCATCTTCTAAATTTTTAGGTTGAGAGGCCATTTTGTTTAAATACAGTAATGGTGAGTTGTTGAAAAGATATTCAACAAAAGGATGAGAGCTCACAAAACTGATGGCAAATGCTTCCGATTGAACTAGCGCCTCACGTGTTAATCGCAAATCTTGAAAACTATTCAATTGTCCTTTTAAACTTCGAACCGAAGTTAAAAATATTCCAAGAAATTGAATTTCATCATCCCTAAAACAGTAAGAATTCTCTAGACAACATTCAATTAAATCTTGCAATTCATTGAAAGTATCTTGATATTCTTCCATTTTGCGAAGAGGATTGAATAAAAATAAAATGAATTCAGTGCGCTCAATGAGTTCCTCAAAATATTCTAATTTCACACTATCAAAAAAAACATTATAGGAGAATTTACCTAAAGCAATTTGGGTTGTTCTAATAAAGTTTTTAAGAAATGCTTTAAATAAATGTTCAGGATTATAATGATTACAAGCTCTTTCAAAATCAAAAGTAGGTCTTGGGAAAAATTCAGCTAATTTTTGACTATCAAATTGGATGAGCTTTTTATAAAAATTAAAATTTTCTTTTAAAGAAGAACTTAAAATGTCATAAAAAAACATGTTATTAGCATAAGCAACCTCAAGTAAATATAAGTTCACCAAAAGAGAGGATGCCATCAGTATGCCTTTTCGTAAATTTGAGATATCTATTTCTTGACTTAAAATAAATTCTAAAAGGTCTTCCATATGCTCTTGTAGTGAAATATTTTCTGCTTCTGGCAATTCGAGATATGCAACATCTTCTTGCCACTCAAAGTGTCTTTTTAATTCTGTAAATATTTCAGGTGAAATCTCATCACCTAATTGAGCAAGCATAATCAAGGACAGTGTTTGTTCAAGCGCTTCAATTTTCCTATGAACAGCGATACTGAGATCGGTTGTTTTATAGCAAATGCCTTTATTCACCAGTTTAAGAAATTTGATGGTTTTGGTTTGGCTTTGAGAGTCTTTACCTTCGCTTGGTTCCTCTACTTCCACTTCTTCAGAAACAACCGAAAAATTCTCCTCAATAAACTCACGCATTTGTTGGTATAAAACTTCACCATTGGGTTTTTCTAAAAGAATGCTCATGTATTTTTTGAAATAAAATGAGGCGCTTTGTATATCGAGATTGTAATCAAGCGGTAAATCAAGCCAGCTCATTTTAATTTTCCGTAAAGCAGGGTCTTGAGTCGCTATATGACTTAAAAGAAGTGGTTTTAGCTCATTATCCAGTCTGGATAAAATCAAATGTTGAATAGAAAAAATTAAACAATGATTGTGATCGGCTTGATATAGCATACCACCTAAAAAGATAATCTTGATATCTTCTGTTTTAGGAATAAAACAATTTTCGTAATTAAAAAAGCGTATACCGCCATAATGATCTGCAATTAAAGCAATGACTGTTTCACCTTCTAAATAAAGGTTCATTGCTGCATAATGTATGGTATCAGGGTTACCAGGCGTTTTTATACTTCGGTTACCATATTCAATAATAAATTGTTTATGAAGGTGTCTTTTACTATCTTTGAATTTTTCTATGGTTTCCTCAATTTTACTTGATGAAATAATTTCTGGTTCAGGAAGGCCATCTCTAAAGACAAAATGAATAAGAACTCGAAGTGCTTCTTCCGATGCAACATAAGTTCCATTGGGATCGGAGTATTTTAATAAGTCTTGATAAATAGCATTTTTAAAAATTTTCGGAACAGTTGGTAACATCGTAAAAAACAAAAAAAATCTCTAATCTATCAATATTAACACAGAGATCTTTTTAAATACATAGTGTTTTTTATTTCGCTCATATCGTGTTGACTATAAAATACTGGATTGTTAACATTCGTATTAAATTTATTATTGTCTGGCTTTATTTTAATGATTATTAAAGGTAAAACTATTGTTAAATTTTTTGATTCGCCAATTCACAAGTGA
>DHHZ01000098.1 GCA_002403515.1 Legionellales bacterium UBA4759
ACTTATTTCCAAGCAGGAATGGCATTCTCCCCAAACAATTCTTTGGCTTTTTGAATCACTTCTGGGCTATGCATGGCTTCAACAAATTGTATGAGGCTGGCCTTATCTAGATCACTTGAGCGTACAACAATGAGGTTCGCATAGGGGGAGTCTTTACTTTCTAAAAAAATAGCATCTTTGGCTGGATTTAATCCAGCAGGTATGGCAAAAGTTGTATTGATAACCGCTAAATCCACATCAGCCAGCATCCTTGGCAATTGGGCTGCATCGAGCTCTTTAAATTGGAGGTCTTTAGGATTGTTTTGAATATCTCGAATACTCAAGGTGACTTTATTGGGTAGGCTAATTAAACCTGCCGATTGTAAAAGTATAAGTGCTCTTGTTTGATTGCTGGGATCATTCGGTACTGATACGCTGGCATTATTTGGAATATCTTGGAGATTTTGATGACGATTAGAATAAATCCCCATCGGATAAATAAATGTTTTGTCCATGACTGCTATAGGGTAATGACGAGCGGCAATACTGGCTTTTAGAAAAGGGAAGTGTTGGTAAATATTCATATCCAAAGAGCCGTCTGCCAAAGCTTCGTTGGGTAAATTGTAATCACTAAATTCCATGATTTTGACATTCAAACCATTGTTTTTCTTAGCAACCTCTGCTGCTACTTTAGCCAATTCAGTTTCAGGGCCTGCAATCGTGCCCACCACTATATCTGCTTTTGGGGTTGGTTTACAAGCCAATAAGCTTAATGTGAATAATACAATTACAGCTTTTTTAAAAATATGCATCGTCTATATCTCCTAATGCGTGATACTTTGTCGAATGGTTTGCCCCAGCCATTGCATGAGCTGTACCATCAAAACCAGAATTACAATGGTTAAACACATCACGGTGGTATCAAAACGCTGATAACCATAGCGAATTGCTAAATCGCCAAGTCCGCCACCGCCAATAGCGCCAGCCATAGCAGAATAACCAATTAAAGTAATGGCCGTCATGGTCATGGCATCAATTAATAAAGGCAATGTTTCTTTAAAAAGCATTTTTTTAATGATTTGGAATGGTGTGGCACCTATGGAATGCGCACACTCTAAAATACCCTCAGGAATTTGTTCATATGCCTGGACAGTCAGCCGAGCAAAAAGAGGTGTGGCGCCTAGAGTCAATGGCACGATGGCCGCATGCAGTCCGATTGCAGAACCCAAAAGCCAACGAGTCAGTGGTAACAGGGCAACCATGAGAATGATAAAAGGAATTGAGCGTGAGGTATTGATTAAAAAATTTAAAATTTTGGCAATGCTTTGATTGGGATGTAGTTTTTCACTGGTGTAAAGCCAAGTGCCCAATGGCCATCCTAGCAATATAGCGCCGAAGGTACTGAGTATCACCATGTAAGCTGTTTGTCCGCTTGCTTGTAGTATTTCAATTGTGAATGTGTTCAACATAACCTAAAACTTCTCCAATAATTTGATGGTGTTGACATTTTTTAAGGAATCTGTCGATTTGATCGGGTTGTTGGCCATCCATGCTCACCAACATCACACCACATTGATTGGTGTGGTGGTGATCTATTTGTGCCGATAAAATATTAATATCAATTTCTAAGCTTCTGCACATTTCACTAATGAATGGAATCGTGGCACCTTCCCCTGGAAATAAGATGCGTAAAATCGAGTGATTGTTGGTTTTTTTAGATAATTGATTCACAATAAACTGTGGCAATTGTTGGGCAACATCACCATACAATGATTCACGAATGAGACTGCCAGTTTTTTTAAGTAGATTAGGCCATTGACTCAATTCAACAATTTGTCCATTTTTCATTAATGCCAAGCGTTGGCAGATTTTTTTAGCCACTTGCATATCGTGTGTGATGATGACCAAGGTAATTTGATATTGTCTTTGAATTTCTAATAGTAATTTCAAAATGGCGTTGGTATTGGCTGGGTCTAAAGCTGCAGTTGCCTCATCGCACAATAAAATCGATGGGCGAGTACTCAATGCTCGCGCAATGGCGACACGTTGCTTTTGTCCACCACTTAATTGTTCAGGGTAGGCATGTTCTTTGTTGTTTAATCCAACAATTTCTAATAATTCTTTAACACGCGCATTGATTGCCTCTGCAGTGTGACCTTGAATCTTCATCGGCAGAGCAATGTTTTCAAAAACAGTTTGTTGATTGAGCAGTTGATAGTTTTGAAAAATCATCCCAATTTGTTGGCGTGCAATGCGTAAATCTTTGGGATTTAATTGCATGAGGTTTTGGCCATTAATCCAGACCTCACCTTCGTTGGGGCGTTCTAAAAGATTAATGCAACGCAGTAAGGTTGATTTGCCAGCGCCACTGCCACCAATGATGCCAATGATTTCACCTTGGGCAATATCCAGAGAGATGTCTTTTAAAACCTGATGTTTATCAAAACTTTTTTGTAAATGTCTTAAACTAATCATAAAGAGTCGACCGTAAAAAATATACATAACGGCCATAGTCGAGAAGTCGCTTTAGCCGTGTTTTCAAGTTAAAAACTTGAGCGCCCGCAAGCTGATATAAATCAAATCCGCGCAAATACATGCTACATTGAAAGCTTTTGGAATGCAACTGCTAAACAGCACAAAAAAACCATGAAATAGTTGATTTAAAAAAGGCCTTGATGCTCTTTTAATATCCTTTGAAGATGCCGGCGAACTATGACATAATGAAGCAACAAAATTGAAATAGAAAGGGGCAATGATGGATGATAATAAACAAAAGGCATTATCGGCAGCTTTAAGTCAAATTGAACGACAATTTGGTAAAGGTTCTGTGATGCGTATGGGTGATTCGCAAGCCAGCCGTGATATTGAAGCAATATCAACCGGTTCTTTGAGCTTGGATATTGCTTTGGGCATCGGTGGATTACCCCGTGGCCGTATTGTTGAAATTTATGGCCCAGAATCTTCAGGTAAAACCACTTTAACTTTACAAGTGATTGCTGAATGTCAAAAGCTTGGTGGAACTTGCGCATTTATCGACGCAGAACATGCACTAGACCCAAGTTATGCTGAAAAATTGGGTGTGAAAGTTAATGAATTGGTGATTTCACAACCCGATACAGGTGAACAAGCTTTAGAAATTACCGATATGTTGGTTCGTTCAGCTGCTGTTGATGTCGTCATTGTCGACTCTGTTGCTGCTTTAACACCAAAAGCTGAAATTGAAGGTGAGATGGGTGATTCTCATGTTGGTTTACAAGCGCGTTTGATGTCTCAAGCCTTACGTAAATTGACCGCCAACATTAAGCGCTCTAATACATTGGTTATTTTCATTAACCAAATTCGTATGAAAATTGGTGTGATGTTTGGTAGCCCAGAAACTACAACTGGCGGTAATGCACTTAAATTCTATGCTTCTGTTCGTTTAGATATTCGCCGTGTCGGCTCTATTAAAAAAGGCGAAGATATCTTAGGAAATGAAACAAAAGTTAAAGTTGTTAAAAATAAAGTAGCGCCCCCATTTAGAACAGCGGAATTTGATATTTATTATAACGAAGGTATTTCACGTGAAAGCGAGATTATCAATTTGGCCGTGCAATTGGGCTTTATTGAAAAATCAGGTGCATGGTACAGTTATAAGAATGAGAAAATTGGTCAGGGCAAAGACAATGTTCGGGTATATTTGAAAGAAAACCCAGCCATTGCTCAAGAAATTGAACAACAAATTCGTAAAGAATTTTTGACCAATCAAAAAGCTGCTCCTGTAGAACACAATGAAGATATATTAGCCTTTGATGAATAAGCTTATGAATGCCGCGCTGACATTATTAGCGCGGCGTGAATACAGTCAAAAGGAATTAATTCAGCGCTTAATGCGACAATACCCTGAATCTGAAGTGATTGAGGTCGTGTCTGAGTGTATCAAGCGAGGCTTTTTAAGTGATGAGCGCTTTGTTGAATCACGAATTCGACATCGTATTCAGCAAGGGTATGGTCCTTTGTGGATTGAGCAAGATTTACGTCAAGATGGGATTGATGGCGATTTGATTGTAGTTCATCTCCCGACAGACGAAGATTTTTGGGTTGAGCAAGCATTTCAACTCATACAAAGAAAATTTGCAAACAAAGATACGAATTCACCGAAGTTTCAACGTTATATGTATCAGAAGGGCTATCGTTCTTCACATATACGTCAAGCTTTACAAATGATAAATACGAGAGAGATATGAAAAAGATGGATAGTGCCGCCATTCGTCGCGCATTTTTAGATTATTTTGCACAGCAGGGTCATCAAGTGGTGCCTAGTAGCTCACTGGTTCCAGCGCAAGATCCGACCCTTTTGTTTACCAACGCAGGAATGGTTCAATTCAAAGACGTTTTTTTAGGAACAGAGCAACGTTCATATCAGCGCGCCACAAGTGTGCAACGTTGTGTTCGAGCCGGTGGTAAGCACAATGATTTAGAAAATGTTGGTTTTACAGCAAGACATCATACGTTTTTTGAAATGTTGGGCAATTTTAGTTTCGGGGACTATTTTAAAAAAGATGCCATACGCATGGCGTGGACCTTCTTAACGGAAGTTTTACAAATCCCCAAAGAAAAACTTTGGGTGACTGTTTTTGAACAGGATTTAGAGTCTGAGAAGATTTGGGTTGAAGAGATGAAAGTCGATCCGAATCGTGTTACTCGTTGCGGAGCAAGTGATAATTTTTGGGCCATGGGTGATACGGGGCCTTGTGGACCTTGTACTGAAATTTATTATGATCACGGTCCAAGTGTTGCAGGTGGTCCACCAGGCTCCCCTGATATGGAAGGTGACCGCTATGTTGAGATTTGGAATGTGGTCTTTATGCAGTTTAATCGAGACCCTTCTGGACAGATGCATCCATTACCCAAGCCTTCTGTGGATACCGGCATGGGCTTGGAGCGGATTGCGGCGGTCATGCAAGGTGTATGCAGCAATTACGATACAGATATTTTTGTTCATTTAAAAAATGCAATCGCAAAACTATTGTCGGCAATTGATACCAATTCACCAAGCGTACAAGTCATTGCAGATCATATTCGTTCATGTACATTTTTATTGGCTGATGGGGTAATTCCTAGCAATGAAGGGCGAGGTTATGTTTTACGTCGTATAATTCGTCGAGCCATTCGTCATGGGCACAAATTAGGTTTACCATCGCCATTTATGTCTCAATTGGTGCCTGCCGTTATTGAAATGATGGGGGATGCATACCCTTATTTGAAAGAGCAGAAAAATTTAGTACAACAATCATTACACCAAGAAGAAGAGCAGTTTATTAGAACAATCAATCAAGGTTTAAAATTATTACAAGAAACCATGGTGAATTGTCATAATAAAATGTTACCTGGTGATGTGGTATTTAAGCTCTACGATACTTATGGTTTTCCAGTGGATTTAACTGCTGATGCTGCACGCGAAGCAGGTTATAGTTTAGATATGGCTGGTTTTGAAGCTTGTATGCAATTACAACGACAACAGTCTCAATCCAGTAATCAATTTCAATCAGCTTATATCGATTTACCCACCGACTTGGATAAAAGTGTGTTCCATGGTTACGCACACCTCGAACATCCTAGTAAAATTTTAAGTCTTTTGGTGGATGGCCAAGTGGTCAAGGCAATGTCTGAAGGACAAGAGGGCTTAATTATCTTATCCGAAACACCGTTTTATGCTGAAAGTGGTGGGCAAGTGGGTGATGAAGGACGATTAATGTCGCCTAATGCAGAATTTATAGTCACCGATACTCAAAAAAAAGGTGAGGTGATTTTACATAAAGGATACATGGCCAAAGGTTCTTTTGCTTTACAAGATAATGTGATGGCAAAAGTGAATGAAACCAGACGCCAGGCGATTCGTTTAAACCATACCGCAACGCATCTTTTGCATGCCGCTTTACGCACTTTATTGGGGCATGGGGTTTCGCAAAAAGGTTCTTTAGTCAATGCTCAAATTAGTCGCTTTGATTTCTCGTTTAATCGTGCATTATCAAAAGAAGAGCTCAATCAAGTTGAGCAGTGGGTCAATGAACGAATCCGTGAGAATGTTTTGGTGAATACCGAATTACTTTCATTAGAAAAAGCCCAAGAAAAAGGTGCTATAGCCTTATTTGGTGAAAAGTACGGTGAAGAAGTTAGAGTTCTTTCCATGGGCGAGTTTTCACAAGAACTTTGTGGTGGAACTCATGCCACTCGCACAGGCGATATTGGTTTATTTAAAATTCTTTCTGAGGCAAGTATTGCAAGCGGTGTTCGACGAATTGAATTTGTGACTGGGCAAGTTGCCTTGACAGATGTTCAATTACAAAATCAAGCATTACAAGATATTGCTGGTATGTTAAAAACAAGCCCTGAACTGATTGAAGAAAGAATCCAGCAAAATTTACAACAATTACAGCAATTGCAGCAACAATTACAGCAGTTTGAAAAAAATCGTATGTTGATGCAGGCCCGTGAATGGGTGAATTCAAATCAAAAAGATTTCATGATTCAGCAAGTCAATGATTACGATGTCAAAGCTTTGCGTGGTCTTAGCGATGTATTGAAAGATCTCAAACCCGATTGGATGTTTGTTTTATACAGTATCCAAGAGCAAAATTTACATGTGATGGTTTCTGTGCCCAAATCCTTACAAGCTAAAGTTAACTCTGCGGCTGATTGGGTCAAGATATTATGCCCAAGAGGTGGTGGTCGACCAGACTTCGCGCAAGGTGGCGGTCCTGTGCCTGAGGATTTGTCTCAAAAAATTCAAATGATTGAAGAGAAAATTGCGCAGTTAATGCATCATTAATGAGGATGACACAAGGCTTGTAATTGAACGGCAAAATCCAAAGCAGAAGAATCCTTTTTTGAAGCATTGTATGTTTCTAAAAAATACTGAGGCTTTGGATTTGTTTTAAGCATGTCTGGTGTCAATAAACGAGGCCTATTGACTGGGTAGGTAATTGGTATCAAGTGACTGCAAAGAATCTCAAGCTCTGTGGCAAGATAGTTTGTATTAAAAGGCTCAGCATCTTCAAAATCAATCAGATGAACTTGCTGGTGATTATCAATGACAATATTACCTTGGTTCAAATCACCGTGAATATAGCGAGTCTGAGATTGGCTCAATTTGCCAGTATGTAACTCATGCAAGCGAGTAGCCAGTTTAATGGCAAGCTCTATTCTTAATGTGGGGTTGAGTGTATTACTTCGTAAGACCTCAGACAGGCTTTTTCCTAAATAAATTTGTGGCAAATAATATTTATAAACCCGAGGCCCCAAAGCCTTAATCCCTTTACATCCAGGTAAAGCTTGTTGTAAATCAATGGCAATGGTTTCTTCACGAATTATCTTTGGATTGAGAAAATGATTTTGGATTAGAATTTTTATGGCCCAGTTTCCACCAAATTCATCTTCTGCTAATTTCGTACAGTATTTCTCAAAACCTAGGTATTGATTGGGTCCTGCAAGAGCGAAGATATGTTGATTTAAAATAATAAATGAATGGGTAAGTAATTCAGGGAAATCTTTTCTAGAGAGTTTGGTGCCATCGGGTTTTAATATCCCGTCTTTGGATAGTTTTTGTAAAGCAAATGCCCACTGTGCTTTTTTATGTTCAGAATTAGGCCATGTTAATAAATCTTTATAGGTTGTTGTGATTGCCCAACATCTTAAAGATTTGGAGAATTCTTGAAGTTTTTGTTGAGCCAAACAATAAAAATCTTCAACATGATGATAACTACTGAGCATGTTATCTAATTTCATGAGCCGAAAATGAATCAGGCTTTGGAATGATATAGGCGAAAATATCTGATGAAACCTAAGATAAAAATTTAAAGCCTGGATATTTTGTATTATCAGCTTTTTTTCATTATTAATTTCAAATTGTAGGTGCTCAAGAAATTGAATATGTAAGGTTTGAAAATTTTCTGGGGTGACTAGTGAAAGGTAGCTGTGCAAAGATTTTTTTAGTTTTTGTAAAACACCTAAAGAAATGTAGGCTTGGCAGAGCTCTAATTTATTATTCAATAATAAGTATAAGGATTCATGAAAAATTTGAAAACGCTGAATTTGATAAATAGAATAGGTGTTATTTTTCATTAAAAATATAAACAACCATGAAAGCTAAGATTTTCTTAGCTTTCATTTTAATTGTTTTAGAGTTTCATTAAAATATCAATTTTTGATAATTCATGCAGATCGTGGGTTTTTTTAATTTGTATACTGTAGATTGCAATTCCAGGTAAAGACATTAATTGTTCTTTACTTAATTCTAAGGTTTTATCTAAAACCATATCTACGAGAATATTGCCTGAAATGTCTTGTTTCTTCAGCCATTCAAAGGTAAGAATTCTTAGGTTAGGGGGTACCAAACCAAAAGTTGCATTGAATGCACTGGTTAAATAAGTATTAAAGTTTTGGGTACGTAACCATTCTTTAATTTCGTAATATTCCAAGACTGCTTGTTTGAAATGCTCTTCAAGTTTTAAAATGGTTTGCAAATGAGTGGCTTTTTTAATCTCCTGACAGATGAAATTAAAAAACGTCATCCAACTGACTTCTTCTTTGGCAAAATCTTTACAAAGATGAAATTGTTGCATCATGCTTTGGTTTTTCAATTCTTGAATTAACAAAGATTTATAGGTTGACCAATGAATAATTGGGCTAAAAACATGCGAAGGTTTTGTGGTATGAATACCTTTAATCGCTTGTTCAAGCGCATTGCAATCTTCTTTCAATTGATGGAGATAGTGACTTTCTTTTTCAATAAACCCTAAGCTCAGATTGCCAATTTCTTGTAAGCTTTCACAAGCTAAAATACTTTCCTCTAATTCTTTTAATTGATTGGGTGGGCAAAGCATGGCTTGTCTAAATTGTTCAATCACCCCTAAGCAATAATTTTTAAGGTTATTGAAAATATAGGTTTTGTAGTTTTGTAGGCTGATTTTTAATGCCGTTAAACTTTCTAAATTGAGTGAGGAATTTTTTAATTTGTTGGTGTAATCTTCTTGATATAGTTTAGGAAGATGATTTTCAAAATGAAAATACTCTGTCACGGAACTAATTTGTGGGTGGTGTTTCAATTCATCCCAAGATTTAAGTTCATCTAACATTCCCATACATTGATCTTTAATGGCAGCAACGCTGACCACCACCAAGTTTCTTTTATGTTCTTCAAACTCTAATTTGGTTTTGATATAAGGTGGAATGACACGAATTTCAAGTTCTAGACCACAGTTTTTAATAAGGTTGCCTATGGTCATACAATCTTGGCGAAGATTTTCGATAAGCAAGGTATCTTTGGCTTGTTCAAGCTCTTTAATATTATGGGGTAAAGAGGCTTTCACCTTATCAAAATGCGTTAAAATTTGTTCGGTAGAGGGTATTTCTTGTAACTTTAAAAGTTGTAAAGCTTCATCCTTTTGCACAATAATGTCCTATTATTTTTTTAAAATTATATTATGAATTACAGAAAAAAGTCTATGAATGTTTGAAAAAAGGGAGCTTGAAGCTCCCTTTAAGATTTATGCATCGCCTTGAGGTGCTTGATTTGGTCTAGGCTTAACATTTTTTCGATTTTGACGCTGATGATTAGAACGTCTTTTACGATTTGCCGGATGACTATTGGCTGGTTTTCTGTCTCTTGGGTGAGAGAAAGAACGTTCATCTTTTGCTTTTGCGACAGGCTTCTGAGTTTCTGAATTTGAAAACCATTTGTGAAAAATTCTTTGAATAAAATTCAAATCATGTGACATTCTACTGTGACTTTCAATATTCATTTGATTCACCGCAGGACGCTCAATTATGGTTTCTGCAGGAGAAACTGGTGCTGTGACGCTGGGTTGGTTAATAAATTCAAAGCTTGCTTTTTTTTGTTTTTGTTCAGCTTTAATTTTTTGAATTTGATAGTGTGGCGCAATCATGTAAGGATTTGGAATGATAACAATCTTGATATGATGACGTTCTTCAATATCTTGAACCATGTCTCGTTTTTCATTGATGATATAACTGGCTAAATCTACAGGCATTTGCGCATGAATTTCGCCTGTTTTTTCCTTAAGAGCCTCTTCCTCAATTAAACGAATGATCGATAAAGCTTGAGATGGAATATTTCTCACAGTACCACGACCATCACAACGAGGACAAACGTCTTGAGAGGTTTCACCAAGTGATAAACGCAGGCGTTGTCGCGACATCTCTAGCAAACCAAATCTTGAAATACGACCAACTTGAATTCGTGCTCTATCAGCTTTAAGTGCTTCTTTAAGACGATTTTCTACTTCACGTTGGTGTTTGGCAGAATTCATATCAATGAAGTCGATGACAACCAAGCCACCCAAGTCTCTGAGACGTAATTGTCTAGCAATTTCATCAGCCGCTTCCAGGTTGGTGTTAAAAGCAGTGGTTTCAATATCATGTCCACTGGTTGATTTAGCAGAGTTTATATCAATGGCTACCAAAGCTTCTGTTCTATCAATGACTAAAGCACCACCCGAAGGGAGGGGAACTTGTCTTTGAAAAGCGGTTTCAATTTGGCTTTCAATTTGATAGAAATTAAACAAAGGAATGTGGCTTTTATATAGTCGTACATTGGATAAAAATTCAGGTTTAACCAATTCAATAAATTGACGAGCTTTAACATAAGACACATGGTCATCTATGATGATTTCACTAATCGATTTTCTTAAATTATCGCGAATAGAGCGAATGATGACATCACCTTCCAAATGAATAAGGCAAGGTCCATTTTGTGTGTGGTAAGCATTTTTAATAGCCTGCCACTGGGTAATCAACATCTCTAAATCGTGTTGTAATTCTTCAATACGCTTACCCAAGCCTGCTGTACGAATGATCAATCCCATGGGTTCTTCAACAGGTAGTTGATTGAGGATTTCTTTCATTTCATCGCGGTCTTCGCCTTCAATTCGACGAGAAATACCGCCAGCATTGGGGCTATTGGGCATGAGAACCAAATAACAACCTGCCAAAGTAATAAAAGTAGTTAAAGCAGCGCCTTTGGTGCCGCGCTCTTCTTTATCCACTTGAATTAAAAGCTCTTGACCTTCTCTAATCAGTTGATTCACGGGTTGTGGATTTTCTTCATCAAAAGGTTGACTAAAGTATTCAGGAGAAATTTCTTTAAGCGGTAAAAAACCTTGGCGTTTTGCGCCATATTCTACAAACACTGCATCAAGGCTTGGCTCTCTGCGTGTCACAATACCTTTATAAATATTGCCTTTCTTTTTAATCTCGCCCGGACATTCAACATCCAGGTCATATAATACATTGTCTTTGATAAGCGCCACACGAACTTCTTCATTTTGTGTGGCATTGATTAACATTTTTTCTTTCGTTTCAATATATGCCATAACGTTTCTCTTTGGGTCATAGTGCTACCCAATCGAGTACAAATATAGTACACTCAGCTTGCGGACTTCACCCAATTTTATGATAACAAAATTTCTTTTATATTTTTTTCTGTTATCCATACCAATTTGTTGTTCGTGGTGATGGGGTTTTTTAATCCAATCGAATGCTTATGTTTATGGTCTCGATTAAAGCACATCTTTAGTTTAAGGCTGATGAAGTACAGTATTTTGCATGGTATGATCAGTACAGGTGTTATTGGTAATTTTATATTTAACACAAGATGATTCCTAGATGTACATTTTGGGCTGTAACTTCACCAGCCTGGTTTTAAAATTCGTTCGGGTTAAATATAACGACCCTTAATATTGATGGTATCAAAAAAATATGTTTGAGGAAATAGTTTAATGGAGCAGGTAACCTATCATTTGATTGAAAAAGAGCAAGATATTGGTCAAAGATTAGATAATTATTTAATAAAGACTTTAAAAGGCGTTCCCAAAAGCAGAATTTATCGTTTGATTCGTGCTGGTGAGGTTCGAATTAATAAAAAAAGAGCGAAACCCGATACACGATTGCAAGCTAAAGATTTGGTGCGAATTCCGCCTGTTCGAATGACCATCCAAGATGAAACTGAAAAAAAATTACCAAGCTTTTTAAAAAAACAACTAGAAAATGCTATTTTGTTTGAAGACGATGGTTTGATGGTTATCAATAAGCCCGC
>DHHZ01000035.1 GCA_002403515.1 Legionellales bacterium UBA4759
GTCTATTAAGTTTAAATCCAGATTTATATTCCTCAAATGAGATTTCTTGTTCAAGCTCAAATGTCCCTCATAATTTGGTTTGGTAAAAGAATCTAGACTTCGAAATTCTGGCAACGATGGATTCAACTGCGATTGTAAACAAAGTGGGATATTTTTATAAAGTCTTAACTGTAATAATTTTCCCAAATTGAGGAGATTTTGAGGGGTTTTTTTGATGAATGAGGGCAAGGTTTGATAAAATTCGGGAGCATAATAAGGTAATGTCCCCCAAAAACCTTCTTTAGGTGGGCGGTCATTAACCAATAGGCAATCATCATAATCAATTAAATATGCTTTGATTTTTCCATCGACCAACTCGATGCAAAAATTTTCTGGTTTTATATCGGTATGAATGATGCCCCTTTGATGGACTTCTTCCACTTCCTCAAGTAAAGCTCTAGTTAAATCTTCTTGAAACTCTTCTAGGGGATTTATTTTCAAAAATGTCAGTAAATTTATACCAATGTGGCGCATGACTTGATAGGCTTTATGATTTTGAAAAAATCCAGGCTGTGTATAAACTTCAGGTGCTAACTCATGAAATCTTTTGAAATAAAGATGAGGACTGGCCAATTGTTTTAATATCAGATGAGTGTGTGAGGGGAAATGAACAATGAGCTGTAAATTAGAATATACCCAATCTATTTCATGTAGAAAAAAATAAACTTTCATGTTAAGTAATATAGCATCATGGTTAAAATGGTCGTTTTCTTGTTTTTTGGTCAGAGGAATTCTAGTTCCCCATAAAGCGGGTAGCTCATAATACCTTTGCCCATCTTCATCGGGCTTGGTTAATTTGAGACCGTATAAATGCTTATCCCAAAAATTCATATCCGTGATTTCGGTATAGGTCATGGGAGTACTCATATATTCAATGACTACTTGGTACTCTTCGGTAGTTAATGTTTCAACAGATTCAAAAAAATTTAGCATAAGAAAAGCAAATGGTTTTTTACAAAAGATCAAATTTTAAACATTTTTTCATAAAAAATCAATTTTAAGTGGATTTTTGTAAATAAAAAAGCACTTCATCGTCTCTAACGGGATTGAATTGTGCATACCATTGACCCACAGCTTGAAAGCTGTCAGGAATTAATGGACAAATAATTTGATTACAAAGGGGGGCAATATCCGTCAGTGCATCACTTGCGCCAACTGGTACTGCAACAATCAACTCTTTGGGGTGGTGTTCTTGAATCGCCAATATCGCAGCTTTGATACTCAAGCCCGTAGCCATACCATCATCAACCAAAATCACGATTTTATTTTGAACATCAGGAAAAGGTTTTTTATGACGATAAATAGCCTCACGTCTAGCCAATTCATTTTTTTCATCTCGAAGAACCATTTCTATAGCACTTTTATCGATTGCTAGGTTTTGTATAGTCTCTTCATCAAATATTGCAATCTCTCCACTTGCAATGGCACCTATGGCGTATTCTTGATTATTCGGCATGCCAATTTTTCTAACAATCATAGCATCCATCGGTACATGTAAAATTTTGGCTATTTCATAAGCTACAGGAACTCCACCACGCGCCATACCCAACACCATCGCATCTTTTAGATTTTTGTAATTCATTAATAACTGCGAAAGTAAAAAACCTGCATGATTTCTGTCTTGATATTGCATCTTATTTCTTAGATTGGAATCCCTAATAAAAAATATAGTTCATTTGTAACCAATGCGCTCTGAAAATCACAAAATCATTTTTTTGAATTGGTTATCAAAGGGCTATACCACAAAAGAAATCAATCATTCCTGTAGTTTATTTTGTAGCATGATTGATACTGCAAATCTTATTGAGCTCCAAGACGACATGGACTCGATCTTTCGTCGGAGCGTTTAAATTAGAAAATTTACCAGTCTCAATTAAAAGTTTAGCGGGTATTGATTTTATCGATAACCAGAGCCCTTGATTTGTCTGTTCGTTTTATGTACAATAAAATGCTATTTTATAGATTTGGTGTCTTTTATGTTAAAATTTTTTCAAAATTTTTGGCAAAAAATCAATATTTTTTTTAATCAAATCAATGCCTTCTTTGCTGCTTGGTTTTCAACTCAAGAAATTCATACTCCACCTGTGGAACCAAAAAAAACCGAGAATTTATCTTTTCCAGTAGTTACTGCCCCCCCCATAACCCCATCTTGCTATTTAAAAAATGAAAGACAATCTTGTGATGAAATTCGATTTAATGAAATGATAAATCATATTAGGGAATTATTAGGAGATTTAATTGCTATTGATAGCGCTTATGAAGAGGGATTTCCATATTTAAAGAGAACTTTTGGTGCTAATGCTGATTTTAAATTAGATATTTCTTTACAAACACCGGCTTTGTTTTCTGCGCTATATAAAGTATTGAGTCCGATGTATGTTCATCAAGCAAATAAATATTGGTTTATTCTTTTTTTTGATTCTAAAATAGTCAAAGACCATCCTTTATGGTCAGAAGAAGGGCGTTTGCAGGCCTTTCATAAAATTTATGATTTATTGGTGGAAGATACTTTGGTGATGGGGGGCCGTCTTGGACAAAACACTAAGGATTTTTGTGAGTGCCATCCTGATTTTTCTCCTGAACAGGTGAAGAATCTTCTTGCTATGTATTTTAGTCAATCTAGACAGAGATTTATGCAAACAACTGACATGGAAGAAAAAAGATCTATCTTGCTAAGAATTGCTAAAGGTTATAATCCAATTAGAGATGATTATAAATTCTTCTCAAAAACTGTTCTCAATCAAGCCTGTCAATTAAAATTATTGATGCTTTATTTTAATAGAAAAAAAGATGTTAATTATCCAGTTGATAGTCATGGAATTGAAGATTTTTTGATTGGGCAAAGACCTTAATCACACGATAGTCTATATTTTTTATAAACTTATAATTACAATCAACGCATTAACATATTTTAATGATTTAAGATGCCGCACTTGGATTCTATAAAAGCAACACCCGAACATTTATCTGTTATCAGTTCTGCTTGTTCTCTTTTGATATTAAAAAAATCCAAAGCTGCTATTTCAAAATTGGAGTCCTTGCCAGCTGCAAACCGTCATGATGAGTGGTATTTTTTAAGAGGGCGCTGCGCCATCATAGAGAACTCTATAGAAGAGGCTTATTACTTCTTTGAGCAAATTGAAAATATCTATGATGCCAAGTTTTTTAATATTTACTTGGAATTTTTGCGTGAAAACAGATTTTTCGTAAAAGAAATTGTGGTTTTAGAAAATCATCCGCAAAAATTCAAGCATAAAAAAATCATGTTAAGACTTGCTAAATGCTACACAAATTCAGGTCTTTTTGAAAATGCCCGCTTGGTATACGATGAGGCTATTCGAGTTTTACCTATATACCGTGATGTTAAAATGGAGTTTATTCGTTTTTTAATAAAAAATAATCAACCAGGTTTGTTGGATTATTTAAGAGTTTTTATTCAAGAGCATCATTACAATTATAATTTTAGATTGATATATATCCAGCAGTGTCTTAAAAAAAATGAAATGCTTTTGGCTTTATTTAGTCTTCAGGAGGCTTTTCAACAATCTCCTTACATCCTGGAATTTCACGCACTCTGGATTGAATATTATGTGATGAATGCAAATATCATTCATGCATCTTTGCAAATTCAGTATGCATTGTGGTTATTTCAATTCTCAGATAAAGCCATTGAGATGGTTGCTAACTTGCAAACGCGATTTCATGTTTTAAGATATCCTATTGAGCTTTTAGTGCCTTATCAAGTTCTTTTGCCAACAGATATTCAATGTGCGTTTGCATTATTATCAACGCATCCCCATCAGGTTTATTTAGTGGGTAGTTGTATACACAATTTATTACAAGACAGACGCTTAGATTACTACCAAGACATTGATTTTGTCACAGATGCCACGCCACTTCATCAAACTCAATTTTTACCAAGCCCTTATTATCCTCGATTATTTTCGGCATTTATTCAAAATTTTCATGGAAAAACCAATAAAATCGATTGTTATGTTTCAACAGCATCACCTGAAAAGTTTATTCATGATGATGTTCAAAGCAGAGATTTTACTATCAATAGTTTTTATTGCGATAGACATGGATACATCTACGACTCAACGGGGCTTGCCTATTATGATTTTTACTTTAGAAATTTAAGAACGATAAAGCCTCCTGCGCTATCTTTTGTAGAAGACCCCATTCGATTGATTCGTGCGATTAAATACATTTTAATGGGCTACATACCGACACCTGAAGTCGACTTCGCCATTCGTCAATGGCAGATGACAGGCGTTATTCCTATGGAACACATATTTGCTGTCACTCGAAAAATTCTCAAGAGCTATTTGAAATTAGATTTTGTGCAAGCTTTGATAGAGTTTGGTTTATTACAAAAATTATATGATATTCCACAAGAACAAACATTCGACGAAAGTGTTTTGGCGCTTGAGCAAAAGATATCTCCTTAAGAGGTTAATGAATGAACATTGAATCTAAAGTCATAAATTGGCTGTTGCGTGAAGGAGATTTAAACTTTACTTATCAAGATTATTGGGTTTTGATTTTTTTCACAATGGTTTATGCCAACCCACAAATGTCACAACAGTTTTTTCATGCATTGTATGAAAGATTACCCCAAGATACTCATAACGAGAAAAATGAAATTAGATTTTATAATATTTTATCGTACATGGCTTATTGCAATCCCAAACAAGATCAAGAAATAAGTCTTTTGGGTCGTGTTTATAAAATGGATAGAATTCAATTAACATCAGGCTGGTTAAGTTCTCCTTATTATGCCTATGGATTTAAATCAAAAGATGGAGAAGGGCCCTCGTATTTAATTTTTAAAGGGACCACTTTTCCAAGCGATAATGGATTTCTAGCCTCATTACTGGCTGACTCGAAACCTGGTGGAGCAATTGGCAGTCAATTGTATGCGCGTGGTGCTTTATCTATCCAAGCCTGGCTTAAGTCTCAACCTGGACAAGTGATTTGCGTAGGGCAAAGCTTAGGTGGAGCCATGAGCTTACATACCCATATTCATCAACCGCAGCAAGTTGACTTTTTTGCGGTTAATCCACCCAGCCTAACTCGTCGTGAACAAAAGATTTATGAATCTCATGGGATGGCTCAAGCCTCATTTCGAACCTTGAAGGTGGTTGCTCATCATGCAGACCCAGTTTTTAACCTTGGTAGTCAATATTTACCAAAAAACACCCTTATTTGTCGGCATGGAAAATTGCGTGAAAATATGTTTTTCGCCCATGCAAGATGTGTGGGGGATGATGAATTAAAGTTTGAACCATACCAGGATAATGTAATTAAACCCCATTATTTCTGGAAAATTCTGAAACCTTTTTTGTATGTATTCGTTCTTTTTTTAACCCTGATTGCGTTACCGCTGAATATAATGATTCAATTGTGCTCTGAAAAAGAGGATATTCATAATCCACTGGCTATGAGATAATTTGTAATTTGTAATTTGTAAGGATTTAAATTGATTTCGTTTATTGTTATCACCATGTTGATTTTAACTTTAGCTTGTATGTTCGTGATGTTTCAAAAACTAAGATTACAAGATAAACCTAAACTTTCCAAAACAGACCATTTAAAGTTAATCGGTAGCGGAATAGTCGCCTTTATTGCAGATACCATTGGGGTTGGTAGTTTTGCTGTGAATATCGCAATGGCTAAAGCACTTAAAACATTTGAAGATGATGAATTACCGCCTATGGTCAATGGCGCTCAAATTATACCAGGTGCTTTGGAATCTATATTTTTCATGAATGTCATTTCTGTAGACATTTTAACCTTGGTTGTTTTGGTTTTGGGAACATGTTTAGGCGGTTTGTTAGGCGGACACATTGTAAGTCGTTTAAGCAAACAAGCCATACGATTGATGATGGTATGTTGTTTTAGTTTGATTATATTTCTTTTGGTTTCAAAACAAATGCAATGGTTGCCAGTCGGTGGCGAGTTAATGGCTTTATCTTCATGGAAACTTGCCGTGGGTTTTGTTGCCATGACTGTTTGCGGTGCTTTAACTTCTGCTGGCATCGGGCTTTTTGCGATGGTTCAAGGCGTCTTGTTTTTACTAGGGGTATCACCAGCTGTAGCATTTCCTATCATGACCACTGCGGGTGCTATGCAACAACCCCTCACAACTTTGGTGTTTTTAAAACAAAACAAAATCCCTTTGAAAAAAACTTTGATTGTAAGCTTTGGTGGATGTCTTGGCGTGTTGATGGTCATGCCATTTTTCTCAAGCATCACCACCAGTTGGTTGCATAATTTATTGATGTGCATTTTGACTTACAATATATTCATGATTGGCCGTGCTTATATCAATGAGCGCAATGCTTTCAAAGCCAATGAATTATCTTTGGCCTAAAAAGAGCGCTTCGGCGCTTTTTTTTTAAGCTTTGTCAATTTTGATTTGTTGGGAAGATTTTAATTTTGGAACATTAATCCACAACATACCTTTTTTAAAATTAGCAGAGCATCTGCTCAAATCAGCTGTCGCAGGCATAGCAATATGCCTTTCATACCGACCATAGGCTATCTCACGAAATATATAATTTTTATTTTCATCTTTTTTAGAAACAGATTTTTCGCCACGAATGGTTAAAACATTGCCTTTGATAGAGAGCCTAATGTCTGTTTCATCCAGTCCTGGAAGCTCAACCTCAAGTTTAAAACCATGGGTGTCTTCCACTAAATCTAGGGCAGGTGATAACAGCATATTGTCAAAATTTTTTAAAAAATTTGATTTGTGTTCAAAGACATCTGCTATCCCATGTAAAGCTTTGTCAATTTCTTGATGCATTTTCCCTTTTTTTTCGATCGAGCCCATTTTCATTCTCCTTAAAACCATTCGCTACAATTCCATTATAGTTCGAAAAAAAGCAATAAACACTTTAATTTTTAACTCTATGTACAAAAAATGATTAATAATGTATAGTCCTTTTATTTAATTATTTGGATGTTTATTTATGCAAAATCCCAGTGAAGATAGAGATTTAAGTGATTTATTGGCTGCAATTCAAGAGCTTAATTTGCAAGTTGACTTGCTGGTAACACAACGTCAAGAAAAAGGTTCACCCACCTCGGTTGTTAGATCATTTTCTCCGCCTCTTTCTCCTCCAAAGCCAACAGAAAGTCCCACAACACCGAGTGGAAGAAAATCGATAAGTCATTCAACAACTGCAAACCCATGCGCGCGCGCTCAAGTGATTAGAGATGGGTTTTTTACGCCACCTTCATCACCTGAAAAAAAGAAAAAAAATAAAGAAGTTTCTTCACCTTATTCAAAAATTGGTCCCAATTAATACAAATTACGGTTAGGAAATATGTATGCCTCAAATTTCAATCACGCTCGCGAATAATGGTAGTCTTAAATGATTTAATTAAAGCCTAAGGCATCTATTTCTAGACCATAATCAAAAGCATGTTTTCTAATACTTTTAGTTTGCCAATTTTTTCGGTGTTTATCCCAAAATTCTAATCAATAAAAAATCACCTCATGACAGGGACCAATCCCTTGGTTTTTGGACTTGGGGTTTTTTATTTTTAATAAATTTAAACTATTTATCGACAGCCGATTGTTTTTCGATTAACTTATGAACCCTTGAATAATCGATGATTATTCAAAATTAATAATAATACCAATCGAGGAGTTCTAGATGTTAAGACAAGGGTTAAGATTTTTTAGACAATACCATTGTGCAAGCTACCAACACGTTATAGAAACGATCCAGCCTTTTATGACTTGCCCCGCCTTTTTAGAAGCCAAATCAAAAAACTTTATTAATCTATACAATATGAGTCATTTAGACCATGTTGCCTTCAATCAAACATTACAAACCTTATTTTCCGCTGAAAATGCTCCAAATACTATAGAAATGCTCAATTTGGGATATTTTAAAATAGAAACTTTAGTGAAAGCTGATGAATCAGTCAGAAAAGCTTATTTAAATTTGATTACAAAGAATACTCAAATGCCATTTTCAAACTTTGAAAAAGAATACAACTCCAAATTGGACTTTCAAAGTATTGATAGCGTGATATCAAGTTTTGTAAGAAAATAACTAGCGAGGTCGTAATCTCTCTTGATGTAAATAATTAAGGTATTTTTCAGCCAATTGCGCAAATCGCCCAGCCATCACAGATAAAAATATAATGAATAGGCCGGCTGGGCTTTTTAGTTGCTCGTGAAAGCGTATGTAAAAGCGTAATGAGCTGCCTGTAAATTCAGCAATTGTTGGGTCCATACCATTTTTTTTCATCATATGGCTGATTAAAGAGGTCAATTGAAAAAGCCCCACAACTTTTACAAAATCCCCAAAATTCTTTTTGATGAAATAAAGCATAGAAATGGCAATCAATTGTTTACAAAGCCACTGATTTTTTAAAGACATT
This sequence comes from Legionellales bacterium UBA4759, assembly GCA_002403515.1. Classification (GTDB taxonomy): domain Bacteria; phylum Pseudomonadota; class Gammaproteobacteria; order Legionellales; family Legionellaceae; genus UBA2653. The sequence goes on from DHHZ01000035.1 coordinate 8,443, forward strand.
AAATGGTAATTGATTAACCCGTCTGAAACGGCATCTGGGACAAAAGAAAACCCCATGCTATAGCCTACTGAGTAAGTGAGTTTATTGATATAATTTTGATACCCCTCATTGTCACAGATATTATTTTCTACCATGATTACGCCGTAAGTTTAATGGAATTATCTAATGCTAAACGCCCGTTTTCTGCTTTAAAAAAAGTTAAAGTTTTGTCATGAAACTTTTGAACCGATTCACGATGAGCGATACTAATAAAGGTTGTATCAGTTAATTCTTGTTTGAGCAATTGATAAATGATGGTTTCACTGGTTTCATCAAGAGAAGCGGTCGATTCATCTAAAAATAGCCATTTGGGTTTAAGTAGAAATGCTCTTGCAAAGGCTATCTTTTGTTTTTGTCCACCTGATAGTTTGTTAGACCAGTTTTGAATTTCATTGAAATGAGGAATCCACATCTCCATATTGCCCAATTTTTTTAAGACATTTTTGTATTGTTCATCGGTATAAGTTTCTTGAGGAAGAGGGAAAGACAATACTTGTTTTAAACTGGCTTTTGGTATGGTTGGTTTTTGAGATAAGAAATAAATTAAATCATGCTGGGGTAAACTGATTTGCCCATGCCCATGTTGCCAAATGCCTGCGATTGATTTGAATAGGGTGCTTTTCCCTGCGCCTGATGGACCAGCAATAATAGTATTTTCTTTTTCATTGAAAGTTAAACTAATTTCATTAAAAATTGTTTCTGATTGCTGTGGTCTTTCAATAGACAATTGGTCAATAATGATTTGATGTGTTGGTATAAATTGAATATGGATATTTTTAGGTGTTGCATTAAGGCTGCCATTTTTAAGCATTTCTCGAAGTTCAGTGATTCTTCGAATATTGGTTTTAAACCAAGCCAAATCTCCAAAACGATTCATAAACCAATTAAAGGAAGTGTTTACTTCTCCAAAGGCATATCCAATTTGCATGAGTTGGCCTAAACTAATGATATTTGTAAAATAAATGGGGGCTGCTGCTAAATAAGGGAAAACCCATGAAAATTGATTATAAAACCCATCAAATGCTGCAAGCATGGTTTTAATCTTAATTTTTTCATAAGTATTGATATAAATAGCTTTGAATTTTTCAAAAAGAGACTGCTTATAATAATTTTGTCCTCTTTCTAAAGCGATACCTTCTGCTTCCAAAGCCACTTGCTCTAATTCGGTTCTAAATTCTGCTTCGACATTGGCTTCAGTATTATTGAGTTTTGTTAAAGGTTGGCCAATTTGGAGCTTGATGTAGGTGGCTGTTAAAGATAAAGAAACTGCAATCCATACCAAATAACCAGGAATCACTAAATGCAATCCAAATAAAGTCAATGATAAACTGCCGCCCAAATACCATAAAGTGGTAATGAAAGTTACTTGAGTCAGCATCGATTGAATGAAATTAAGACTTAAGTTCACACTCAATTCTACAAAGTAATCCAAATCCTGATGAATTCTTTGGGCTGGATTTTGTAGTTCATCAGCAAATCTTGATAAATCTAGAAAATTATTCTGTCCTTCTAAGTATTCTTCAATGAGTTTTTTAGTTAACCATTGGCGCCAATTGAGCTTAATACAATCGACCAAATAAGTGTAAGTGGATTTCAGAACCAGATAAGCCAAGGAGATATAAGTAAATAACTCCATGCTGCTTATAAAAAGAAGGGTGCTTTTGGCTTCAAATGCGCCCCAAAACATCACCCACCAGGATGAAAAATAAGCTGTTGTCGCCACCATTCCAAAAATACATAAAATAGCCACTATTAACATCATTAATGCTTTATTTCTTTCTTCGGAATCTATGAAATATTCTTTGGCGAGTTTAAATGCAACTTGAAGATATTCTAATAACGAGGCGTTTTCTGACATCTGATTGTTCTTTAAAAGTCATAAATATTACCAAAAAAATACAAATAGTTCAATTTAAAAATAAAATTAATTCTATGAATTTGAAATGATATTGTTATAATTATTTCCTAATTTTTAAGCATTATTGTCAGGAAATTAACCATGAGTAGTCCGCCCACTAGTATAAATACTTTAATATTTAATTTAAAAATTTCTCTACCTTTAATGACCTCCGATCAAAAGACCGCCTTTGGTATGGATTGTTGTGAAATGATAGAAAATACAAGTTTGGATAATTTTGATGATTTTTATAACTTGTGTTTAAACTTACACGCCAAGAATGTTTTAGATGATTATCCCCATGATTTTCAATTATCACTGCTTGCGTTTCAGAATTCACCGTTAGTACAATTGATGAAACTCATCCAAACGAATCATATCCAATTGGATGAGTTAAAAATTAAATTTAAAAAACTATATGATTTTCCTGCATTGCAAGCCATTTGTGGAAAATTGGGTACAAAAATTCTTATTGATGCTGAAGAAAATTGGGACAAGATTGTTTCTAAAAAATTTGATAATG
>DHHZ01000012.1 GCA_002403515.1 Legionellales bacterium UBA4759
ATAAGGTATTAGGGCGTCTTGCCGCTGAAATTGCTCATCGGTTACGCGGTAAACACAAAGCAGAATATACCCCACATGTGGATACTGGTGATTATATTGTTGTTACAAATGCTGATAAAGTTAAAGTCACTGGTCGTAAGCACCAAGACAAAATGTACTATAGTCACTCAGGTTTCCCTGGTGGTATTAAGTCCATTAACTTTGCTAAGCTACAGTTGGAAAACCCAACTAAAATTATTGAGCGCGCGGTTAAAGGCATGCTTCCCAAAAATCCATTGGGCCGAGACATGTATCGTAAACTTAAAGTGTATGCTGGTACAGAGCACCCACATGTTGCGCAACAACCCAAGACATTGGATTTAGAAGGTAAAGCATGAAATCTCAAATGACTCAATTCTACGGTACAGGCCGTCGAAAAAATTCATCAGCTAGAGTATTCTTGCGACCAGGTTCTGGTAACATTGTTATCAACTCTCGTCCTATTAGCGAATACTTTGTAAGAGAAACCGATTGCATGATCATTCGACAACCTTTAGAAGTTGTTGATATGTTAAGCAAGTTCGATATTATCGCAACTGTAACTGGTGGCGGTATGTCTGGACAAGCTGGCGCGGTTCGTTTAGGTATCGCTCGTGCTTTAGTTGCATATGATGAAGATGGTGCTCCTGCTGACGTAGAACCTACTGAAAATAGTTTCCGTAAGCAATTACGTCGCCAACACTTATTAACTCGTGATGCACGTCGTGTTGAACGTAAAAAAGTTGGTCTTCGTAAAGCTCGTCGCGCTACACAGTTCTCTAAACGATAATTTTTTATTGTTTATATTAAAGCCCTGTTTTACAGGGCTTTTTTTTATCTTAAAAGTTTTTTTAATTGCAAATTTAGATGCAATATAATTTCAGATTGATTATTTTAAAATCATTCTCAATTTTAGAGAGTTAAAAATGAAGAGTCATCGTGAACCCCATCGATTAAGCAGCCACACCCAGACTTTTAAAATATTGATGGAAAGTCGTGGACTGCAAACATTGAGTGAGTTTAGACATCTTCCAAAAAAAGAACGAATCAGCCAATTACCGCAAAAAGCAAACGTTTTAGCGCATGTTTTACTCAATTTATGGGTTTCATCGCCTGATTCTGAAGACCAAAATTATATTGCAAAAATAAAATATAGAACTACCAGAGGCTCAGGCTTTCGTTTGAATCTTCATTCAGCACCTTTAGAACTAAAAGATGTTTCCCCAGAAATTATACGCGATTATTTATCTCAAAATCATGCACACAATTTGGGCGCAATTACCCTCATCAATTTACTGCTTTCTAGCCATATGGTACCAGATAATTTAATCTTAACCCGAAGTACAAAAACGGGTCATTTTTATTTTTCGCAAGGATTCCATGATTTTTGGGCGGACTTTTTTCATGATTATACTGATTATGTCCATATCGCCTCTAAACATTCCATGCAGGATAAATATGCATTTTTTATACCCGGGGATGAGCCATGGTGGGATATTGCATTACCTGATTATCATGTATTAACTTTAAAAAGACTATTTTTAGATGAGTTTATTAAAGTATTTATACGTGTACGTTGTACGCCATGGTTTATGATTGAAAAAATAGCTCAAAATCTCTTTGCTGGCGAACAGGAGGATGAAGTTGAACGCTTCATGACTTATCTGCATCAAAGAATAAGCTGGTTTGAAGGAAAAATTGAGTCGTTTTTAAGTGTAGCTGAACGAGCGCAACTCGAAGCATTTAAAACAACGCACGGAGCTGTGGAGCTTGAAAAATATTTTTTAGATATCCAAGATTATTTTACTGAAACATCAATTCTGCCTTATGAAGAGCTTTCACATGTTCGAATGGCTATTGTGGGGCTGGGAATGGACTCTGGCATAGCAAATCTTGAGCTTTATTGTCATAGTATCAGAACTGCTCATTATACCCCTGTCATGAAAAATATCTGCCTGCACTATATCCTAGGGCGCATGGATGCACTCTCACATGAAGTTCTTGTCAATCCAGATCATTTTTATTGGCATTTGTTAGAAAATTTAGCGGGTGACATGTGTGGTCATAGTGTCCCAGCTGATATTATCGAATTGAGTTTGTTTAAGATATATTTATTTAACAAGGCCATTCAATTTCATAAAAATAATACCGTACAATGTTTTCTTTTAAAAAATGAATCATTTAAACATCATTGTATTCGTGAGTGCATTGAAGAAGAGGTTGAAAAAGAATTGTTAACGCATAAAACCCCTTTGTTTTTAAGCCTGTATTTTCAAAATACTGTTGCCTTAACTATACTAAAAGCACAAGAAGCTCAAATGAGTAGTATCGATTTGAGTTGTTTACAAGATAGACTATTGATTTGTGCTACAGAAAGATTAACAGATGCTTTTGTTTTCATTTTGCAACACTTTCCTAAAATTTTGGATAATGTTGAGTTTTCTGAAAGATTAACGCAATACTGCAGAGGAAATGTGCCCGAGTACTTAGAACATATAAATACAATCAAACCAGTTACACAAACCGAATCTCGTCCAAGAGCAATGCGAAGACAAAGTTTTATTTATGATTTACATGCTTTATCCAACACACATTTAGCGCCTGATGAATCGCATTCACCATGAATAAGCAATAAGCAGGAAATACTTTAAGGGGAGAGATGAAAAAAAACAATGGATTTGAAGAAACTCCGAATCTATTGATTAAATGTCTATATTTTTCAATATAAGCAAAGCATTCGAATGAGCAAATCAATTACTCACCAACTGGTAATGCTTTTAACTGTTTTGCTGCTGGTTCTACAGCTAGTGCTGCAGCGCTTAGATCTCTTGCAGCTTCCTCAGAGTCTTTTTTAGCTTCGTCGTCAGATTTTTTTGATGTCTTTTCTAAACATACTCTATCAGTCTTATCGCTGTCACAATAGAAACCGTGGCAACAATCACTGTCTTTGTTACATTTACTGAAACTTAAGCCACATTTTGCATCAGCGACAGTGGTAAATAGTGCTAGAGATAAACTAAGAAATAAAAAATGAGCTATTTTTTTATGGATGTTTAACATGATTATTTCCTTATATGAATGGTAAGCGGTTAATTAGCCAC
>DHHZ01000099.1 GCA_002403515.1 Legionellales bacterium UBA4759
TTATTTTTTGGGAGGATTACCGCATGACACCATCAACTGAGATAACATTAAAAATATAAAGCCTTGTTACCCCATGAATCCTACCCAATGATTGCAAAAGATAAGTTTATGATATAAATTAATTTTCTTCAAACGCGCAAGGGATATGAATGTTTTCTAAAATTTTAATGATTTCCATCATCAGTTTAAACGTTTTTGCAGATATTGAAGACAGACTCATTGCTCGCATTGGTGCAAAAGAGCTGATTGCCTCATCAAATTGTTACCTTGAAAACCTCAATCTCCATGAAAATGAGCCTCCTTGTCGACAGAGTGTCAATGTCACCAAAAAAACCAAAATCACAAAAAATTTAAACAAATACAATTTCTGTCATATGATGCTTATTGATTATGAGCGGTTCGTAAAACCTGTTTACTGTAAAGTCACCTACTGTACCTCATGTTTATTTAGAGAAATCTAAACCCTTTTTCATCCACTCAAAAAAAATCATCAAAACTTGATATTTTCCAAAATAGTCTATAATTAAAGCATACTGCATGAATTACTATTAAGGAACTATCATGGCTAAAAAATCTGTGACCACCGATACAAATTTAGTAGAGTTATTAACCCAATTAAAAGCTGATATGGAAATACTGCGTATAAAAAGACAACCTGATGACAGACCAGCATTGATTCATGAAATTGAAAACATTATTAAAAAATACGAGGAAATCTATAGCAATCGACAGACACCAGGTTATGAAGAGAAAATATTCAACACTACCAAAGAGATAGATAAAAATGCAGCAGTAAAAAATTATAGAATACAGGTAAATGACCTAATTGGTGAAATAAAAAATTCTGAAACATACAAAGGGCTTGGTGAAAAATTAACCAGGCTTCAAGAATTAGATGCTAAAGCCAAAGCAGAGGCAGAGGAAGCAGTCAAAGGACGGGCTGCGACAGGCATACAGAAAGTAGTTAGAGGAAAGCTTGCCAGAAATTTAGGAACAGAACTCAAAAAAGAAAAAACAGCAGCCAGAGAACAGGCAGCAGTATCCACAGTATCAACTCGTGCATCAGAAGCTGTTACAACCAAAGAAGCTGATGTAAAAGAAATAAAAGGGGCATTAGAAGTTTTGGGTATTAATTTAAAAGATGTGAGCCAACTCACCCTGGAATCTTTAAACAAAGCTTACATAAGTACAGTTAAAAATCTTCGCAGTTCTCTCCATGTCGTAACATTAGAAAGAATACAATTACCACGTTTAAATGAAGCCAGAGATTTAATGTCTCAAGTCCTTAATGGCAATTTAACTGTAAAACCGCAAGGATTATTAACAGATTCTGCAGCAGCAGCATCAACACCAAAAATGCAACTAACTTCAAAAGGAACAAAAGCAACAAAAGCATCTGTCTCTAGAGAACGAGCACCTTCAGCATCAGTATCATCAACACCAGAAAGGCTAATAACTTCAAAAGAAGAAAGAATAATTAGACAGCTAGTCGAGCTACACCGTAAGCATACTCCCCAAATAAACGCAGCCACAACTATACAAAAAGTAGTTAGAGGCCATAGAGTTAGACGTGCAAAATATGCATCAGAGTTAAAAGAAATATATTTAGGTGAATGTAATAATCATAAATCCTCAACATTTTATAGTAATCTCAAAATAAACTTACAGAACACTGAATTTACAGCACCAACTGGTAAACCAATTAAGGATAGTGCAACCACCAGTGCAATATATAAGGCGATGTTATTAGCGTGCAAAAGTCAATCTTATAATTCTGCGGATAAAAAAAATAAAAAAACTATTTTGGAAGACATCGCTAAAAATTTCTTGAGTGCCCCAACCCAAGAATCACGCCAACAACTCTTAGCGCTTTTTATATTAACAGCCGGTACTCATCGCAACCCTATGAGATTTGGACTGTTTAATAAACCTGGCTCTGAAACATCCACAATCGCGGCATTTAAAGAACAAATTAAGGCTTTAGACCCTAATCTAAGCTCTGATCTAAAAACTTTAGTTGAAGAAAAACTAGGATTACCGCGCAAAGGACCTATCCCAAAAAGTAGCCAATGATATGAATGACTGCGAAGTTGCTTAAAAAGTTTGATTTTTTAAACAACTTCGCTATCATGTGCTAAAAAAATACACTTCATATTGCGCATGAGAAACCTAAGTAGCCATCTCGAACGATTTATTGATTATATTCATCACCCCAATTGGACTGAGTTTCAAAGCTGGTATCAGCAACTAGAACCCTCTGAAAGACAATCTATACTCTCGATTCATAGAGTTTTTTTATTTGAAAAAGCCATCTTGTTTGCAAATGCTAATATTGCAAAGTTAATATGTGATGAAAACCCCAGTATCATTTTTAATCATATTCAAACCCGTGATTTGTTCACATTTAAATATTTATTTGATATTCATCATCCAGAACTTTTTACCTATCTTTTTGAAAAAGCACCACTGGCTATTCAAAATCAGGTCAGAACTTATTTTTATCATTTGGGTATCGGTTACATTGACTTCTTTCAACCCTATTTATTAATTCGTATATTGCATCTATCTCCTAGAATCTTAAATCCAATTTTACGTTTTGATGATGATTTGCTCATTAGAAAAGCCCTAAGCAGCTATTTTCCACAAATCATTGACTATTTGGTGCAATACCCCCCAGATGATTTTCTGGCAATCATTGAAAACGGAAGTGTATTTTAATTTGTGTAATTATGCGGCATTTTTGTAAATTGCTTCCCCTATATGCTGCTCACAAATATCATTCCAATCATCACTATTTACTGCAGCTCTTACTTGCAATAATGCATGAAGCCCCTCTCGTGACCAGCGCATATGCTGCTGCCCTTTACATCGTTTATTAATCAAACTTTCAACTGTAGACTCAGCCATCTGACTAGTAAAAATCAACCCTGCATCTTGTCTTTTTTCATAATTAACAATGAAATCAGCGTTGTTTTCAATGTAGGTAAGCAACAATTGAACTTTTCCCTGTCTTTTTTTATCGTCCCGCAATGTATCGCATATAGACTGCAATCGTTCAATAGCATTATCTGGCATGCCATGCCATAAATACCATTTAGCGCCAGAGAGCTGCTCATTCATCTCTTCTTGCCCAAGGCGTGTATTCTGAAATTTCATTGCGATATGATGCCAGTCTAAAATACGCTCTAGAGAGCAGCAGTGCTTTTCTAGCGACCCCACAATATCCCAGCAATTTGCAGATCCATCACAGAGCGCCGTCATCTTGGTTTCTGCTGTCATTCCCTGCTTAATAGCGGAATTCAGTGTCTGCTGTTTCATGGTATCACGACTGTCCAATAAAGCTGACGCCGCACAATTCTTGCTTGTTAATTCCCCGCGCATTACGCTTAACCCGCCCTCTTTTTTTTCTTTTCCACCAGTGTACTTAATGTTTTTTGCATCAAACACAACAGATGTCATCGCTTCAAAACTTCGTTTACCAGGCTCAACAGTAGCCACGTGCCCCCCATCAACCTGCACATAAAGATGATCAGCTGGCTTAATGTTTTCTTTCGGCGCACAGGGGTGTTCTGCCAAACTTTGACCAACTGCTTCTGTTATTCTTTTAATTCTATCATGACTGTTAGTAGATCGTTTTGCATTTGAAAACAATGTCATTAATTTTTGTGCCTCACGAAAAGTGTGATTAGCTCCCAATTCAGTTTGTATTTTAACAAGATCAGGATGGGAGGCATCACCAAATAATGAGCGAATACTGGGCGTGTTTGTCCATTTACATAATTTACATACTTGACGACTTATAGCTACCTTATGATCCGTAAAGACGGAGTGAAAATCAGATTTAACATAACCACTTTTATAAAGTTTCCCTGAGCATTTTGGACAGGCTGACAGGTCATCTTTAAGAAATATTGACTGCATATTGAGTAGCTTCTGCTCAATTTGTCGTAGTAACTCGATTTGTTCTGAGTGACGAAATCCAAGTTCAATGCTATGATTAGGTTTAGTGACGTTCCTTGTCATAACAATATCTTTATCGATCACGTCACCGGCATCATTAAGTGACTCGATAATTACTCTAATTTGATTAGCCATAGCCATCTCCTGAATAAGAAATTGCATCTATATTCAGTATACACCAGTATAACTAATTACACAAATTAAAATACACTTCCCATTTTTAATACCTCCTCCATCTGATGCCTCCTTAATTGAGTTAATATCGCTCAATTTAGAGTACCAGGACGAGAGGACATTTCTAACGAGTTATATAGAGGACATTTTCATGGAGTTTCCACATTTTTCATCATAGAGGTTGATTTAATTAAACTATAGTGTATAATAATAGAACATTTTTTTAGAGATTTATTGATATGCTCCAATTCATAAAAAATAACCCCTTTTTTATAGCGGTAACTTTGATTTCTATAATAGTTTGTCCTTTTGTGCTACCCTATGATCTTACATTGGCTATTTTAACTGCAATAGCTATCTCTTTTACCAGTTTAGTTTTCTATAAATTGTTTATTAATCATACTGATAAAAGCAATCCACAAATAGCTTTACCTGAAGCCCCATTAGTTGACTTTCAACCCGATGAAAGAGATTTAAGAATTACGAGACTTCAAGCTGAACTTAATGCAGCCCGCGAAAGAGTTCATCATCTTGAAACTCAACTTCTTGAATCTCATCGACATAATCGACTACAAGCTTCACCGCCTCCTATACAAGAACTGAGATTCGGTTCAAACCAGACATCAACAGGTATTTTAAATCCAACTTTTGGGAATGGTTTATTTAATAGTGGATCCACCGCAAGATACAGAGAATCACAAGAAACAAATTCCGGTGGCTATTAATAGTTAACCATGCGCAGAATAAAGATTATTTATTGGATTATGAGATTAAACCACATATTATAAAGTTTTATTTTTAGAAATAACTAGACTGCTCAATACCTGTTTTTTTTTGTTTAAATCTATTGCTCATATTATATGTTTTATATATTTTAAATTATATTTATTAAAATAAAACATGTGATAAACTGGATTGTGAAAATGTTTTTGAATCCCAAAAAAATTCAAATTTTACTTTGTCAAGTCCGATGGGTCAGCATTTATCGTTATCGTGGCAACTTTATCTTGCCCGATTCCATTCTAGGTAACAAGAGCCATGGCATGAGTTCAATATTAACCTTTGCGAGCAGGCTTTATCTGAAAAATCTCGTCAAATCATCTATAGTCAATTTATGAAAAATAACTGTTCAAAAAAAATTTCTTTATACTCCAAATGGGAAGATAATACCTCTGAGTTATGTGAAATCGGGAAAAAAGCAAATAATTTCATAGAGAAACAATATTTTTCTAATCAATATACAGATTTTTTTTCTGAGCAATCTGATATTGTTTTAATCTTTAAAAACATGATTTCATATCGACATCAATATTGGCTTAACCACCCATCAAGATTTAAACGTTTCAAACAATGGCGTGCAGAATTAGATTTCTTTATTCATACCTCTTTTCAAGCGAACAATAAGTTAGCATTATTAAAAGAGTGGGTGTGGGCCAAATATAGTACATTGCCATTATTAAACGAAATTGAAACTGAACTTGATAAAGAATTTTCTGAAAAAATTCTTAAATTAATGCATGACATTGAAATTTTTTTAAAAAATAACAAGGCTGCACCATGTGATGTGTTATTAATCGAACGTTCCAGATTGTCTTTAGACCTAGTAAAAAAAATGAATAAACAAAGATTTCTGAATGTTTATCAAGTTAATCGACCAAACACTCAAGAAAGTATGTTTTGTGAGGTTATTGAAACATGGAATTTCGAACATGAAAAAAATATCGATCTGTGTTTGCCTTTATCAATCGGTTGTGTTGCAAATTGTAAAATGTGCGAGTTTTCCATTTTTAAAGTCATTAATATACCGCCAGCGACATTGATACAAATTATCGCCTCTCAAGCAAGAAATAATTATGATATTCCTTTGTTAGCCAAACCAAAGTATAGTTTCTATTTCTTAGGAGGAGGAGATGCTTTACAATATAAGGAGCTTCCTTCGCTATTAAACAATCTTGCTCAGTCATTCCTTCATCCCAATCAGATCATTTCAACCATTGCATTCGGTCGTGCCGAATCATTTAAAACTTTTCTCAACAATATTTGTTTGATACCTAATGTGTATTTGCAATGGTCTTTAATGAGCTTTAGTGAAACCAATAGGAAATATATTACGGGTTGTCATTCATTAATACCTATTCAAACATGTATAAACTTACTTCAAGAGTATTCACGCCAATCTCAACGAAAAGTGACTGTTTCAATCATGCTTTTTAAAGAACCCAGTGAAGATATTCTTCAAATTAAAAAAGATATTTTATATCATCTTAATCCTAGTGTTTTTAGGCTTAACTTTGCAAATATTCAACCTAATCATCTAGCTTTTTCTGAAGACAATTCGCAACATCTTAAAATTATACAATTATATGATTGGGCCCTAGAAAATCATTATGAAGCAACGTTAGACTCTCCGCCAGAAAATGATAATCCATTAGAACTTTGTGGCAGAATAACGAGTACTGTTTTTAATGGAAATCAACCCTTTTTGAAAAAAAATTGTCATGAAAAATAATTTAATTTCAAATGTATCAAATATAAATACACCTGCATTTTTATACGTTGAGCCATTTCATTCAATGCAAATTCAAAAATTCATGCAAAAAACACATCATAAAAATAATAACATCTTTTTTATTTATTACTCAGTGAAAACCAATGACTCAAGATTTGTTTTGGATAAAATTGCAAATGCTGTGGATGGCCTGGAGGTTATTTCATTAAGAGAGCTTGAGATGGCCCACTCAATTCCAAATGTAAAAAAAATAATAGTGAATGGGCCATGTAAAACGGAAAAGTTCTTAAATCAGGCCATTAACTATAATGCTTATATTTATATAGATAATGAAGATGAATTTTACTTGCTAGAGAAAATATTAAAAGAAAGAAATGAATGTATTAATGTTGGATTGAGATTAATGTATGGTAATAACGCTAACGATCAAAAATTTGGCATTAAACCTCTTTCTGGTTTTTACAACAAGCTTTTATCCAATCGAAATAATTACCAAAACAACATAAATATAACAGGGTTGCATTCACATGTAAGTAGTTATGAAGAATCTTATGATGAATTTCATCATAGAATTGCTGATATGAAAATAAGAGTAAATGAATTTCAAACAAAAGGATTTATGATTAAAAATATTAATATCGGCGGTGGGTTTGAACCTGTGGTTAGACTCAACCATAGCATGGATTGGGAGATTATAGACGATTTTGATAAAAAAAGAATTATTCTAGATAAAGTGTTACTTTCTGATTTAGATTTTTTATTAGGAAAATCAATATTCATAGAGCCTGGTCGAGCCCTATCAGAAAGTGCAATTGTAGGTGTTGGTGAAGTAGTGAGTATAAAAAAAACAAAAGAGATAGCCTATGTATTTATGAATTTTAGTACTGCATTTGCTGGCGGTTCGCATCCTGCGGAGTCATGTATTAAAATGTTGGTTTTGGAAAAAAATACGAACAAACTATATCCACTAGAACAAGATAGCCAATCTAAAACCTTGCTATGTGGTCCTCTTTGTTCGGGTAGTGATAACTTTGGTTTTTATTCAGGAAAGAAATTCTGTATTGGTGATCGAATCCTGCTTCTTAATGCGGGTGCTTACACATTAAGTTTTCGTTGGCACGGACCAGATAAATTGCCAGAAATAACCTATTTTAGTGAGGCCTGTAAATGAATATTAATGACGAGGGATTAAAGATCATAGAAGAGAGAACCAACTCATGTTTGAACTATTTGGGCTTCTGCGCTAACGCCGAATCCGAAATCTTTAAAGTTTTTGCCGAGCCAGGTTCGACAAAACCCTGCAAATTAATTCCTAGCAAATTTAAAGAACTTTCTTTAATAGAACAATTGGCGTTAGAAAAGGATAAAAGTCCAACCGTTTATCATTGGAATGATCTGATTGTCAAAGGAACAAATGATGAATTAAATTTGATATATGCAAGAGGAAAAGATTTTATTCCATTATCACCGTTAGATTATTTTAACCATTTAAAAAAAATTAAGCAGGATCCGACTCTTGGACCACTAACAATGCAGATCCAACCTAACCAAGTTTGTAATGACACATGTACTTTTTGTTGTACTGAGGAATACCGTGCCAAGCCAATTTATCATAAAAAACGCTTTACTTATGATGAATGGAAAGAAATTTTAACTTTCTTTGCTCAAAATGGTGGTCGTGTTGTTGAGATTATTGGTGGTGGTGAACCAACCTTATTGTCTTATTTCAACGATGTTTTGAAATTAATTGGTGAATTGGGATTAAAAGCTTATTTATTTACGAATGGTTATAAATTTTCTTTGTCGAATGGGGAACTCAATAAACCTTTTTTAGAGCTCATCGCTGAACATTGTATCTTACTCAATGTTAGTTTGGATGGTTATCAAAATAGACATCTAGTTCATCGTTCAAGAAGCTTTAAAAAAACTGAAGAAACTTTTAGAGGATTAGAATACATTCACGCTATTCGAGATGCTCATCAAATGGGATTCTATCACTCCTACATCATTACTGGCTCAGATGGACAATATTGTAACATAGGTGATTTATCTGATTGTGTGGAACGATTAGCTGCCTTCGGTGATTCAATGCATATTCAGAATGATTTTGTTAGTATGTCGCATCAATTTATTGATTCTCAGAGGGGTCACGACATCATACAACCTATCATTGACAAATATTTTAATCAAATTTATCTATATTTTAATTTCCCACTCATTCAGAAATTTAATTTGAAATTACCATATCAGAACTCCATTCATAATCTTCCTTCGACAAAATTTCAAAAATGCATGAGGTCGAGAATGTCTCCAACATTTGAATGTGGCTCAAACAAATTGTGGCCTTGCGGTCTTTATGCTGGTGCTGCAAAGCCTACCGATCAAAAACTCTTTTCTTCAATGAAACAACAATTTCATGCACTTTATCAATCATCTGATTATAAAAATAATGTGTATTGTAATCCTTGTATAAATAGCTCATTAAATTATACTTTAGAATTACTTGATGACCATAGCAGTCATCAACAAACATCATGCTTTTTATTTTATCCTAAGGAATATGTAGAAAATACTATGCAAGGAGTGACTTAACATGGATAAGGACAGCAAAAAAGGTGTTGAGTTGTGGAACGAAGGATTATATGAACCTTTAAAAACAACCTTGGAATACGCTAAAGAAAACATTCCTTACTACGCCTCTAAAATTAAAAGAATTGCTGGACAAACTATCGAATCATTACTGAATTGTGTACCCATACTAGACAAAGAGACTGCAATAGATAATCTTCAGCGCCTTAGAAAAAACAAAATTAATCAACCAGGTCGTATATCTACAGGAACATTGAGAAAAAATCATCGCTTTATGGATGTTCAATATATAAATGATGAGGATGAGGCAATTCAAGCGTTTTACATAAATGGTCGAAGTTGGTTTCATGCTTATCATTTTAGAGATTTAGATTTGAGCTCACAAAACATTCCCCAACATCAAGAAAGTGGTATTATCCTCAGGATTCTTAATGCACATTACGAAATACCTCAGTGTAAAACTGTTCCTAGTATAGTGTCTATACTGTGGACTAGTCATGCAAACTCTTTTGAAATAATCAAAGAAACCTTAATAAACTTTAGCAGTATTAACATTTTAGACATTGAATCAAGCACACTTATTAAATTAACCATCATGCTTGAACAAATAAAGTTTGATTTTCATCAAATACAAGTTGGTGGTATTTTTTTGCATGGGTTTATTTCCAATAAATGGCGAGATTATATCTTAAAAAAATGGAACTGCCCAATTTCAGAAACTTTTTCACTCTCTGAAATACGAGCTAAAGCATATCAATGTGAAAATCATGAAGAGCATCATTTTCATTTTGACACACTACCCATTATCACTGAAATTATAAATCCTCACACGAAAGAAGCTATTACCTCAGGAGCGGGGTTATTAGCTTTAACGCCTCTTTATCCATTTGCTCAACAACAATTGCTTTTAAGATATTTAACACAAGATGTTGTCAAAATAGTAACTTGTGACAAAACATCAAAACTAGGGTTTTCATGGTGCGGAAGAGAGAGAGATGTTATTTTCCTTGAAAAAACAGATATTGCTCACTCTAGTTTTGGATTGCGCGAAGTCCTTGAGTGTCTTGATAAATATTACGAAATAGCTCGTAGCACTGATGATTTTGAAATTTTAGGGATCATCGAAACTGGCTCTGTGGGTTGGCCTTTATTTAAAATTGAACATCTAGAGAATAGTGATTCAACACAACTCAACCTTCATATCATTCTAACTTATCCACCATATTTATTTCCAGATAAAACAGATGAATTGTGCAAAAAAATAAAAAGCGAAATCATTGGAGCCAATGATTATTTATATAAAAAATATGATAATAAACGTCTTAAAGTTGAAATTATTCCTTACCCTCCCTCAAAAAAAAATGAGCTAAACAATTGGCATTATAACCAATTTCAACAAATAGTAAGAAATCGAGCTATTGACAATTTATAGGCTAATGTTTAAATAACGGTGTCACCTCTGATCATTTGTTATAGTTTTTGCTGATAATTTAGAGTTCTCAAAAACTTTTACAATGGCTACCTCAAGTTTTACCAAAAGATTGTTTTTCTAAACTGCCTAGCTATGACCGTTTTGTGCATCTCATGAGTCGAGCTATTTTTCCGAGTTATAGTCAGATCTGGT
>DHHZ01000103.1 GCA_002403515.1 Legionellales bacterium UBA4759
GGAGGGGGCTTTTAGGCCCCTTGAGACTTAATTTGGTTTTTTATCTGTACTAACATTTGCTATCTGATGCATTGATAAAAAACTTGCTAGTTTTTCAGGTAATTTTAAGTCTTCGCCATTTAAAACTTTGGCAATTTGTAATTGTTCATGATGGGGGAGTGCTTTAAACTCATTTTTTAAAGGCCCGTATTCATCTTTATTTTCTGTTTTATAACGTTCAATATCTTTCAATAAAGCAATGACCATTTCATTGTCATGAAAATCTTTGAGTTTTAATTTTATGGATTCGGAAAGTGCTTCTCTGCATTCCTTCATCTTATCTAGTGGGGGTTCAAAAGTAGCTACACGAGGAATCATGACATAGAAAGTATTTTCAGGCTTTTTTTCTGCTGTAGCTTCTATGACAATCGCGCGTATCGCAGATATTATTCTTCCAAAGTGCTCGTGTTTGCAGGATTTAGGATCTATATACCCACCATCCTTATCTAAATAACCATTATGTATATCTTCTTGCACAGCTTTATTAAATTCGTCTTCTAGATACTGTTGATAATTGAAGCTGATATAAAATTTAATAATCGGTTATAGATAAGTATCCTTAAAAAACTTTCAGAATCTTTCAATTGATATTTTGTCACCATATTTCTCTGAATGTGTTGTTGAAATAATTATAGACAATGTTTCACCTTTTGTTCTTAGGGGTTGTGTTAGTGATGTGAGGACCAAACAAACTATTCGTACTCCCTATATTTAAATTTTCGGCGCTTGTTATTAAACTTTCGGGTAGTTCATATTTTTTTTCAAAATCATTATGGTTGATACTATCAACTACCGCTTCTGTGATTTGAGGAAGTTGCTTTGATTTAAAACCACTGATTTCTATCTCCCAAAAGCCATTTTCTGAACAGTTTTCATTTTTAGGACTTGTAATCTATCATCCGAACAAAATAATTTAACCATTACTCTTTTATCATCCTCAGATAAATTTTTAATAGTGATTGCTGCATTATCCCCATGTCTACTGAGGTCAACAATTAGTCCATTTTGTTCATAGACGAAATGAGGATTTTCTTCTTGCGCCGGATGACCAAAAAGGGTAAATCTTTGATTTAAACTTTTAGTCTGTATTTGTTTCATGAGTCCCTGGCTTGTTAAAAATGTTTCAAGTTTTGCAAATAATTTTATCTTTTCGCCATTCAAATATTTAGCAATTTGTAATTGTTCATGATGGGGGAATTTTTTAAACTCCTTTTTTAAAGGCCCGTAATCTTCTTTCTTGGATTGCCTTAAAGTTTCTAAAGCTTTAGCGATTTGATAATTTTGATATGTTGTGGTTTCGTGGGACACCTTACTTGCAAACCAACCAACCCAATTTCGTTCGTATTTCATTTGAGGTACACAGACTTTATCAAATATATCCTGAATATTGTGGGCGCTGATCTCTTCTTTCAGCAGTTGGGAATAAAAATTAAAGGCTTTTCTTTCAGTTTTATAACGTTCAACGTCCTTTAACAAGGCAGCAACCATTTCATTGTCTTGAAAAGGTTCTAGTTTTTTAACCAGGGCATCATAAGCGGCAGCTCGGTAATCATTTTTTTTATCTGTAGGCATAGGAAGATTGATTAGAAAACCAGCCATGCTATTTAAAGTTTTAACTTTGGTAGCATCACTTACTGTGTATGAATCATCTGAATTTTTTTATATACTCCATTTCTTCAAGTTTTTCTCTAATATCTTGCTTGAGTTTTGGTAATCCCTCATAGAGATTGAATAAAATAGAATATGTTTTTATAGAACTAAGGCCTTTAATTATATCATTTCGCTTGGCTGTCTTTGGTATATTTTGTTCATAATGATTTTGAATCAAGAAATTAATCAAAGGCTCTAAATAAGTATCTTCGAGATAATTTTGGCTATCAGTTAAAAGAATGTCGGGCATGACATTGCTCTAAAAGTATTGTTGATCTGATTATAGACTATTGGTGAATTAACTCTGTTTTATTGAAAATAAATTTGATATACTTCGTCTCCAAATGATATTGTCCTTTGGAAGCGCAAAGATGGGCCAAACAAAACCGAACTTATCAATTCAAAAAGCTTGGGTAGTGTGTTTTGTTGCGAGTTTATTCTTTTTATTTGAGTTTATTCAACTCAGTAGCTTTGACACGCTCAATCATCACATTTCCACCCAATTTCAACTCAATGCCTCAAAATTAAGTTTCTTAGGTAGTGCTTTTCTTTGGGGGAATGTTATTTTCTTATTACCCGCAGGTCTTTTACTAGACCGTTTTGGCTCTCGCCGCACTATATTAGTCAGTTTATCCGTGTCCGTTTTGGGCGTATTTTTATTTTCTATCGCACACAGTTTTACCTTGGTATTTATTGCACGCTTTATGTCAGGTATTGGCAATGCATTTTGCTTTGTTTCTTTGGTTGTATTAGTAAATCGTTGGTTTCCATCAAATAAACAAGCTTTTGCCATGGGGGTTTTGGTAAATATGGCTTTTATCGGTGGTTTATTTGCACATACGCCTTTAGTCATGCTTTTAAATCAATTTGGTTGGCAAAATATCATGTGGGGGAATGTGATTTTGGGTCTTTTGATTTTAACCCTCATTTATTTTTATGTAGAAAATTACCCTGAGCAACTCGCCAGCCAATATCAACAACATGGCTTTCAAACGGATGGTTTTTTTTCAGGTTTAAAACATATTCTCACCACACAAAATATTGCCGCAGGTCTTTATACCGCATGTTTAAATTTACCCATTATGGTGCTTTGTGCGTTGTGGGGTATCCAGTATTTACAAGTGGTGCACCATTTAAGTATGTATGACTCAAGCAATGCAGTCAGTATGATATTTTTAGGGAGTATGCTTGGCTGTCCTTTGGCAGGATTTCTATCTGATAAAATCCAAAAAAGAAAACCTGTGATGTGGATTGGTGCTTTGGCAACTCTTGTTTTATCTATCCCATTGGTTTTGACACAATTGAATATTTCACCCAATTTGTTGATGTGTATATTTTTTGCTTTGGGTTGTGTGACCTCAGCACAAGTGTTGAGTTACCCTTTAATTGCTGAAAGTAATTCGATGCAATACTCTGGTAGAGCTTGCTCGATTGCCTCATTCATTATTATGGGAGGGGGCATGCTTGCACAAATATTATTTGGATATTTATTGTCTTTTAAAGGCGCTGATACAACACATTTGAGTGTGGCTCAATTTCAGTTTGCCATGTATCTATTTCCTGTGAGTGTGCTGATTGCCATTGTTGCCATGGTATTGCTTCGGGAAACCAATTGTCGTAATCACATGGAGTCTTAATTCGTTATGCACCTTGCTCAGGAAACTTCGAAAGGTTTGAGTCGTTCCAAGTTTTTACCTTTTATTGTATGTTTTGCGGCATCCTTGTTTTTCTTTTATGAATTTATTCAAGGAAATATGTTTTCTTCAATTGCTGATAATCTGATGCAAGATTTTCAAATTGGTGCAGATAAAATGACTTATCTTTCCAGTATTTATTATCTTTCAAATGTTATATTTTTGTTTATAGCCGGTTATGTTCTAGATCATTATTCTCCCAAAAAAACCTTGTTATGGGCTATGTTATCTTGTGTGGTGAGTACTTTTTTATTTGCACATACAACAAGTTTTTCTGTGGCTTTAATTTGTCGTTTTATCGCAGGGATAGGTAGCGCCTTTTGTTTTCTAGGACCTATTCGAGTGGCTTCTCATTGGTTTCCTGTTAATCGTATGGCCATGATTACCGGCATGATTGTTACCTTTGCCATGACTGGTGGTATTTTGTCGCAATACCCATTGGCGCAATTGGTACAACATATTGGTTGGCGCCAATCCGTGGATATCGTTGGCTGGTTTGGTTTATTTTTATTTTTATTGATGGCCTGGGGGATACGTGAAACCCATACGCCTTGTGAAATTCCTCATGAGCCAGTTAAAATCGATCTTTTAAAAACCTTTAAGAATATTTATTTAAATCCAACCATCATTAAATCTGCCCTTTATACCAGCTTAATGAATATGGCTGTTGCCGTTTTTGGTGCCATGATGGGAACTTTGTATTTGATGCAGCGCTTAGATGTTCCTAAATCAACCGCTTCAATGATCAATTCCATGTTATTTTTTGGGGCAATCATTGGTGGACCATTGGTCGGATGGATATCAGATCATCTGCAAAAAAGAATTGTACCCATGAAAATATCAGCGGCCATCACACTTTGGTTAATTTTGATGGTCATGTATATGCCGATGAATGCTATCATGATGGGTTTTGTATTTTTCTTAGTGGGTTTAGTGACTGCAGCGCAAGTGATAAGTTACGCTTTTGTTGCTGAAACCCATCCGCCCGCGATTACAGCGATGGCTGTGAGTGCGATTTCTGTTTTAACGCAAGGTGGGTATGTCATTTATCAAAATATTTTTAGCTTTATATTAACACATACTGGCGAGTATTCAGTGGTGCAGGGCGCACCAGTTTATACCTTGCATAGCTATCAAATCGCCGCTATTATTTTACCTTTAGGTGTGGCGCTTGCTTATCTTTTAAGTTCACGTTTACGTGAAACCCATTCTACGCTATAGGATTATTGCATGAAATCAGGTCGTGTTTGTATTTTAATGATGGATTCATTGGGAATTGGCGCATCATTGGATGCCAAAAAATATGGGGATGAAAAAGCCAACACTTTAGCCCATATTTTGGATAATTCGCCATCTATATATATTCCAAATTTAAAGCGTTTGGGGTTGTTACATGCTTTAGAGCTTAGTTCCGGATTAAATTATCATGGTGAAATTGAGGCTCAAGGCCAATATGGTTATGGGATTGAGCAAAGTCATGGTAAAGATACACCCAGTGGGCATTGGGAATTGATGGGAGTACCAGTCTTATTCGATTGGGGGTATTTTCCTGAAAAAGTTCCATGTTTTCCTGAACAATTGATACAAGATTTTTTAAAAGAAACAGGTTTAGCAGGTGTTTTAGGAAATTGTCATGCCTCAGGCACTGAAATTATTGAACGATTTGGAAAAGAACACCAAGAAACAGGATATCCAATTGTCTATACTTCAGCAGACAGTGTTTTTCAAATTGCAGCTCATGAGCAACATTTTGGTTTAGAGCGTTTGTATGAAATCTGTGAAGTAGCACGTCGCTTAGTAGATGATTACAAAATTGGCCGTGTGATTGCAAGACCTTTTATTGGCTCAGCTGGCGCGTATACCCGCACAGCCAATCGAAGGGATTATACAACACCGCCCTTTGAACCCACCTTATTAGATCATTTAAAAGCTGCCGGGCATCGCGTTTATGCGATAGGTAAAATTGCAGATATTTTTGCCAATCAAGGTGTGACGGATGTTATCCATGGTCAAGACAACCAGGACTTGTTCAATCAGACTTTAGAGGTCATGAAAAATGCACCTGATGGAAGTTTAGTCTTCACCAATTTTGTTGATTTTGATTCAAAATATGGTCATCGTCGAGACATTGTTGGTTATGCTAAAGCACTTGAGCAGTTTGATAAAAATTTAGAGAATCTCGAACAGATTTTACAGCCTAATGACATCGTTTTTATCGTTGCAGATCATGGTTGTGACCCAACACTCCCTGGTTCTGATCATACGCGCGAACACATTCCAATTGTCATGTTTGGTCAAAAAATTAAGGGTGGTTGCATCGGCCCTCGACAAACATTTGCAGACGTTGGACAAACCATTGCAAATTATTTCAATATTCCTGCATTAAAAGCAGGGCAGGCATTTTAAAGGCTCAATAAGAGCCTTTCATGTTATATTACTTGGTGAATTCTTTTAGCCATTTCTTCATCAGTTAAAAGAGGATCATTTTTCAGGTATCTTCCTCTTTCATATACGCTGCTATTTCCGATACTTGTCCATACGTTGTGCCCCTCGTGACAGGTATAATTTTCTATAACATTATGATTAAATATAGAAATGTATCTGTGGAAGTATTGATCGCTGATCCGTCCTGTAATCACGCCTTTTGAAATACCATTTCTTTGCAATTCTTCAACGCTTGAATTAAAGTTTTGAGCAAGCTTCCTAGGATGGATGGTTTCAAAAAGTTGAGCCGGGAAAAAATGATTTGCCATTAAAGTCAAAGACTCTACGGAGTTTTCATGAACAAGCAATGCAGGATTGATAAACCATATATATTCAATATTATACTTTAATGATGTTTTCAATAAATAATTTGTTGCGCAATGATAGTCTTCGATGAGCGACTTGAATGAAGCATGTAAGCTTAGATCTAAAAAAATGGGTTGTAAATCTTTAGCGGGTAAATAATGCGTGATATTTCTAAGAACATCTTCAGGTAATTTAGAAAAAAAATTCGTTTTTGGCTTTTGCTTGGCAAGGTAATCAAAGTGAGCATTATACAAGGTTGCACCTTTAATCACTTTATCGAATTGTTCTAAAATAATTGTATTGGGAAAGAAAAACCTTGATAATCTGAATGAAAAATAATGATTAAATAATATTTCAAAAATTACAAAATCAATAAATTTAAATAATCCGGACAAGGGCGAATAAAAATACTTAAATAAGAATCTAGAATTTCCTTGGAAATCTTCAGGGCGATGTTTACTCAAATAGACAGCATCCACAAGAGCTATTGAACGAGCGCTTGTTTGATAATCAGGGGCAGTCAAATATTGATGGATAGCTTGTTTACTCACCTTACGCACGGGCT
>DHHZ01000043.1 GCA_002403515.1 Legionellales bacterium UBA4759
TGAGGATAAACCTGAGTTTAAAGCTTTGCTGCACGCCCAACGTTTTAAAACGCTCATGGCCAAAAAAGATAGAACTCCTGAAGAACAAGAAAAAATTTATGACTCCTATCTTTGGTTAAAAAATAAATATATACCTCGTGCAAATCATACTTTAATTGAAATAAGCCAACTTGAAGATGCCATATTAACTTATCAAGTCCAAGACAAAGGACTTTCTCCAGAACAAATGGTAAGACTATCACTGACACATTTGGGGATTGATGAAGCATTATTTGAAATACAACCTCATGAACAAAATTTTATTCTTAGACCTCAACAAGGCCAACAAGAACCGTTAATTTTAGATATCCATCAAGGACAATTATTTTCTGCGCAGGGCGTTTATAAACCCATTCCAAAATTTTTAAGCGAGCAACCCATTTTTAAAGAATTGGGTTTAGACCCATCTTGCTTTGCTTTTCAAGACGAAAGTGGTACTGCATTTCATATTATGAACCCACCCACACGATTTTTACTGGATATCAATAACAATGTCATCTGCCAAAAAAAAATTGGCGATAGTTGGTACATAAGAGTCCCAATAACAAAGAATGAAAAAATAAGACTTTGTTTAATCAACGAAACTGCAGACTGTCATGATTTCCCAGAAATTCTCAAAGATGCTGATTGTCAGTTGTGGTATGATACAACAACTCGAGAAGGTCAGCTTTTTCGAAAAAACATCAAAATATTTGATATTCATTCTTCAGGCGAACTGATTGGATTAAAAAAAACCCCTATAGATTATTCGCAATTTGAAAGCCAAGAATTCATTTTTAAAAAAGATAATACTGCTTATTTGACTCGCTATGGTTTTAGCATCACCGATGGCCATATTGATGATGGCCGATTGGTTATCATCAAGAATCAGCACTTATTGCCTGAAAATACTGCTCAACTGTATTGCCGGGATGAAGGCAGTGGCCAAGAATTTTGTCGAGTGCCTATACACGCATTTTATTTTGATAAAAATCAAACAGAATTAGAAGGTGCTCTCCCAACACTAACCCATGATATTTCAAATACCATCATCACCAAAATCTTGGAAAAAGACAAGAAAAGCCCTATAGCTCGCTATGAAAATACCTGTGAATTCTATCAATACCCAATCATTGATGGGCAAATTCAACCTGAAAATGCTGAAATGGCTTTATATCTTTGTTACATACACTTGGTTAATCGTGATTATGATAAAGCCAATGCCATCCTTAAAACCATTGATAAAATAGGGTTCAGTGGCACTGAAAAAGAACTTCAGTTTTTAGATTGGATTTTAAATAAAATTCCATATCCTTTACCCAGTCAAAAAAACGATGCTGCAGAAAACCCAGAAGAGGTAGCCTGTCAATTAAAAGCCTTAAGTATTTACACTCAATTTATCAATCAAGGCATGAAACCACAATTGGGTAAATTAATATCAAATCCGAATGAAAAGCAAGCCTTATTTAAATCCATTATTCAAAAGGATGCTCACTCAGTTTACACTAAACTTGCCAATAAGGTGGCCCAAAAAATACATCATTATCAAACAAGATTACGACACACCCCGATTCAATTTCAATTAACTGATGCCGAGCTTTTGAGTATGACTCGTTATTTAAACTCACAATGGCCTACATTAGATGGCTCTCTCAGTTATTTACATCAGTCCTTGCAACTCAAACAAATCCAAGAACAAATCAAACACTTACAATCACTACATCAAAGTCCTAAAAATCAAAAAAAATTAGAGAAACTTCAAGAAAAACTAACTCAACATGTTTTGGTTCGTCAAAGAATCAGTGAATTTGCAACGATTGAAATAACAAACAATTTAACCGAAGATCAATTACACAAAATTGATAGTTTTCATGATAGTTATGAGTTTTATCGTCAATGGCGCCATCAAAACTTATTAACAATAGACTGCAACAAAGATAAAGCTATGCATGAATTAAATTCCAGGATGGGCATTCATGCGTTGATTAGAAATTTTCCTGCGTATGCACAAATTGCTTATGATGAAAAAAATCCATACTACCCAGAACTTCGAGAGTTTTTAACTCGTTATATACGCTCTCAATACCATACCCCTTTGGATAAACAGCCGGATGCATTTCTAACATGGTGTCTATTTTTATACCGAGTTTCTGATCCTTGTTCTGAGGTAAAAAGTTATAAAACAAGCTATCCTGGTGAACTTAAAGTTAGTTATTTTTTTCACTCCACCCAATATGCAAAATTTGAGCCTATTTTGGCCACGGTCTCAAAAGATAAGTTTATTGAAGAATCTATCCCTGCATTAAGTTTAATTGAACAGGTATCCTCACGCCCTAATGAAACACTTGGTGTTGGGACTTTGGGCTTAGATGAAAAACATCTTTTTAGTCGTTTGCGAGATATTCCGGAAATTGAAAGTATCATCTCTATCATTAATACTGAAAATCAAAAACTCAATGATGCGCTTGAGAGGGTCGGTTCTGAAGAGCTTGCAGGCGCAGAGCTGTTGGCATATCGCAACAAGCTGAATCAAATTGTATTTTCATTAGAACAAATAGACGTCATTGAAAAAAAATGCCACACCCTCATTGGCAATATTACACCCGAATTAGCAGCCCGTTGGCTTTCAGTTCTTCAAGAGTACAATCTTAAAATCCAAGATACACAAGGTCTAGAATTACTTGCAGAACTGAGGGTTCCCATTTCGAAAGAAGATTTGCTTCGTTGTTATCACCAAAATGATTTAGCCGCTTATCGAGAGCTTTTTAAGCATGGGGTAAGTGATGAGGAAATTCGAATATTACACAATGAAATTCATCATTTAATGCACTTGGAAATCAATCTTCAACAAGCCCTTCGATTAAAAAAGGCACTAGATAAAGACAACGCACAAGACATTACCCGTATACTTTCAGAAGAAAATTTAGCACCTGATGAACCCAATCTCATGGTATTCCAATTCCAAAGTGATATCTTACTCCGGCCTCAACAAAAACAAGCACTTGAAATCTTAATGCAAAGCGGTGAAGAGGCCCCTGAGTCAATTCAAAAAGTAACCATGGGTGGCGGTAAATCGAAAGTCCTTCTACCATCCTTGGCACAAAAAAAAGCCAATGGTGAACGCTTGATTATTGTAGAAGTTCCGCAGGCCTTACTGGAAAGTAATTTTCGAGATTTGAATCAAACCTCTCAAGACCTTTTTAAACAAAAAGCTCTTCGTTTTGAATTTAATCGTGACAGCGATTGTACAGCCAAACGCTTAGAAAATATTTATCACCTCTTTCATGATTGTATGATACAAAAAGATTATATTGTCACCACTGGG
>DHHZ01000038.1 GCA_002403515.1 Legionellales bacterium UBA4759
TTGAATGGTTGCATGGCTATTGAGCTTCAACCTTCTGCAAATAAAATTATTGCATCTACCAATCCTGTCCCGAAATCTTGTCATTACTTAGGACAAGTTTTTGGCCATCAAGGCAATGCATGGACTGGGGGATTCACCTCCAATCGAAATCTAGAAATTGGTGCCATGAATGATTTGAAAAACGAGGCGATGAAATTAAAAGCCAATTATATTCAAATCATCAATAGCCGAGCTGGAGTTACTGCTTCATCGAGTAACAATTCGAATGGACAATCTCAACAAACCAATGTAACCAATGTTGGTAATGCCTATGCATGCCCGCCTGAAGACGTAGGGTTATAAGAATTTAACATTTCTTGGGTGAGTTGAGCGCGCAAATAAAAGCCTCTGGGCAACGTATGTATCAACTCCCCTTGTTCATTAAGTGCCTTCGTCACCGCTTTGGAATTGGCGGCCTTGGGTCGAATATGCAAATACTCACCAATGCCACCATGAATCTTTTCTATTTTTCCTTGAATAACCAAATCTGTAATCAACTCCCAGTCACTTTTAAGGGTTGTCAGTTGGCGCTCATTGGGCTCCCAAAGAATTGCTTTGCCAATTCGTCGTTCATGGTATGTAATATTTTTATCCCCTTCTACGGGTATCCATAAAACTCGTTTTAGTTTGTGGTAACAAGGTGATTCCTCCCAATGAAGATGGATATTCCCCATCAGTGGCAAAGTTGTTACATAAGTCGACTCCATAACCTGACCATTTTGATTCAGGGGAAGTGTTTTTAATTCAATTTGCAATTGAGGAAAGTCTGGTATGGGCAAGCACCCTGCTTTGGCGCCTAAAAAAGTTTCCACCGCTTGGCCTAGCCAGCCTTTGGCAAATTTTAAATCATGAGGCATTTGAAGGTTTAACATACGCGATAATTGCAAAAATGTTAAACCTTCTAGTTCTTGTGCTTTATTGAGGATTAGCTGTGCTGGCAATGAATAATTCATCCAATTGACGTTTTTCAATTTGACTTGGTGCTTGTGTTAATACACAAGTTGCACTCAATGTTTTTGGAAATGCTATCACTTCACGAATTGATTGAGAACGTGATAACAACATCGCCAAACGATCGACTCCTAAAGCAATACCACCATGAGGAGGACAACCATATTGGAGTGCTTCAAGGAAAAAACCAAACTTTAATTGTGCTTCTTCATCGCTTATGCCCAATAAATCAAATACAGTTTTTTGTAATTGAGGATTGTGGATACGAATAGAACCACCGCCCAATTCAAAACCATTGAGCACCAAATCGTAAGCTTTGGCTTTGGTTTCTAAAGGATTTGCTTTGAGTGCCTCAATGTCTGTTTCACGTGGTGAAGTAAATGGATGATGCGCAGATTCAATTTGATTGTTTTTATCATTCAATAAGAAAATCGGCCAATCGACCACCCAGGCAATTTTCCAATCGTTGACATCAATTAATCCATGATCAAATGCTAATTTCTGACGCAATGCGCCCATGGGCTCGGTAATTTTGCTTGATTTACCAGCGATACAAAATACAACATCACCTGATTTGACTTCTAGGGCTTGATTAAATGCTTTAATTTCTTCATCGGTCATAAATTTTAATAAAGATGATTGCAAACCCTCTCGACCTGATGCCGCATCATTGACTTTGACATAAGCCAAACCTTGCACGCCATGATGTACTAAAAACTGTGCGTAGTCATCCAATTGTTTGCGAGACAATGCGCTGCCATTGGCCAGTTTAATACTAATGATTCTTGAATCTTTGTCAGCAGCAGCTTGATGAAATATTTGAAAATCACTGTTTTGGAAAACTGCATCTAAATCAACCAATTCTAATGGATTTCTCAAATCAGGTTTATCACTGCCATACTTCTTCATCGCTTCATCATAAGATAGTCTTTGGAATGGACGAGGCATATCAATGTTTAACATTTCTTTGAAAAGATGACACATCAGCCCTTCAAGCATATTTTGTACGTCTTGCTCATCAACAAAAGACATTTCCATATCAAGCTGGGTGAATTCAGGTTGTCTATCTGCTCTTAAGTCTTCATCTCTGAAGCATCGAACCACTTGATAATAACGATCGAAACCAGACATCATCAACATTTGTTTAAACAATTGAGGAGATTGTGGTAATGCATAAAAAGAACCTGGATGAACGCGAGATGGCACCAAGTAATCGCGAGCACCTTCTGGTGTTGCTTTGGTTAACATTGGTGTTTCAATATCGGTAAAGCCTTGTTGATTCAAAAACTCACGAATCAATCGAACAATATGATGTCTTTGTACAATTTTTTGATGAAGTTCATCGCGTCGCATGTCTAGATAACGGTATTTTAAACGCAAGTCCTCATTCACGTTCTGATTTTCATCGGGTAAAAATGGTGGAATTGCCGATTGATTCAAAATGTCTAAATCTGTAAGCTCTAATTCAACTTCACCGGTTTTCATATTTGAATTGCGCATATTTTCTGGTCTTAAGCGAACCTTACCAGTGACTTTAACAACGTATTCATGGCGAAGCTGAGAAGCTATTTCTAATAATTTGACTTGATGGGGTTCTATCACTGCTTGTAATACAGTTGAAGAATCTCGAATATCCAGAAATACGAGTTCACCAAAGTCACGTCTTTTTTTAATCCAACCACATACCGTGACTGTTTGTCCTGCCATTTTGGCATGAACTTGTTCGCATAAATGCGTTCTCATGGATACTCCTTAATTTTTCTTAAATAACGGCTGACGCATTGCGCCTAATGACAATATTACTTTTAATGCATTTTCAACAGATATATCTAATAATACCACATCAGCTTCAGGCACCATTAAAAAAAATCCTGATGTTGGGTTAGGTGTTGTTGGTACATAAACAGTAAGCAATTCTTTCTTATCACTCATGGCTTCAGGGCATGCAACCCGACCGGTTACAAAAGCCATGGTCCAGGTATCTTTTTTAGGGTATTCAATCATGACCACTTGTCGAAAAGATTGACCATTGGTCATTAACAATGCTTGTATAATTTGTTTGGTTGTATGATAAATGACACGCACCAATGGAATTTTTTGTAATAGAGCTTCGCCCCACTCCATTAAGCGCTGACCAACGAAATTGGTGACCAAAAGACCGGTCACTAAAAATAAGGTCAAAGAGATAATGACACCTAATCCAGGAACAGAGAAACCAAATAGCGCATTTGGTTGATAAGCATCTGGCAAAAGAGAGACTACTTTATCCAATAACTCAATCACTGAGCTAATCACCATCACCGTCACAAAAATGGGCAACCAAACCACCAAGCCTGTAATTAAGTAACCTCTAATTTTTTTGGTCATTCTGATTTTTTTCCTTTGTCTGAACAAACGTTTGAGGAACAACTTTTTGTATCACTTGCACAACTTTTGGGTTTTTTATCACGAAAATCAGTGACATACCAGCCCGTTCCTTTTAATTGAAATCCAGCTGCTGAAACCATTCTTTCTACATTTTTTCCTTGGCAATGCGGACATATCCCCGTGGGTTCATCACTAATTTTTTGTAACAACTCAAAAGGTTGATGGCAATCCTGGCATTGGTATTCGTAGATAGGCATGAATAAACCTTTAAAACACTTAATAATCATGAATTATACCCAAGTCTTTTCGATGTCTCAAATATATATTTCATACCAATAATAAATTTTATCAAAACACAAATATTGACTAAAAAAATAACAAAATGCATGATCGACAGGTTTAAGGGATCTCATGCAACTTTCCAGAGAATTATACTATAGCATTCCATCGAGTTAAGAAGCCTATTGTGAAATCCTCCTGGAGAACTTGATATCCCAAGACTTTTAGATGTTCACTCCGATTGATTTATTCAATCCAGTTGGAGTAAAACATACCACCTAGCCACCATCAAGCACTCGAATAAATTCTCGTGGCAACATCATTTTCAAACCTTTATAAGTTTTTTATCTTTTAATGATAGAGAAATATTTAGGCAATTGAACATCGATAGTAGTTATTCCATACCATTTTATAATTGAGTTTCGTTTTGAGGCTCAATATTTAGGCAAAGTTATATTTAAAATATATTTTGAAAATTATTGAATTTAATACCAAAACATTTATTCTTGAGTGGAAATATAGGTCATCTTTATTATTTACATTTTGTAAAAGGAGTTTTTAGATGTTGAATTTTAAAAAATTTGTAATACCTTTTTTAACCCTAAGCAGTACATCTATTTTTGCAGGGACGATGGGACCTGTTTGTACAGCAATTAATGCCACAATTCCTTGCGAAAACAAGGGATGGTCTCTCGGTGGTCAAGCATTGTATCTACATCCTTCAACTGGAATGGCTGGCTCAGATTTCTATAGAAGCTCACCACAAAGTAATTATGCAGAATTGGGAAGTAACTCTAAATGGAGCTGGGGTTTTCAATTAGAGGCGGATTATCGTTTTTCAACAGGTAATGATTTTAATTTAAACTGGTATCATTTTCGTAGTGATAGCGATGTTTTTCAAGGTAGTTGACAC
>DHHZ01000014.1 GCA_002403515.1 Legionellales bacterium UBA4759
ATCTTCCAATTGTGAATTTTTTAATCTGTGGGCTATTTTGGGCATACGACTGAGGAGTGCTGTTAAAGACGATGCTGCTTTTCGACTGGCAAATTCTTCCAAATACTCACCACTGGCGAGCATGAGTACAATCAAAGTTGCAGCTAAATATTCTTGTAAGATAACCCCTACAATGATAGACAGTGCCGCCAGCATATCTGCACCGAATTCGCCTTTAAAAAGTTGATAAAAAATGCCCAACACTTGGCTGCCACCGCCCACAAGCAATACCAGAAATAAAGGGTAGTTTTGAATGCTTGGGAAATGCAGCATAAAAATGATTTTTAAAGCAATTGCTGTCAGACTTGCTAAAATTAAATATAGGCGAATAGGAATCATAAAGACTTTTTGTTGTATGACCTTCAATCAGCATAACTGATTTAGGGCAAAATGGGGAGGTATCCCATGGAAAAAGAACAATTGTTGAAAAACCTAAAGCAACAAGGCATTCAAAATCCAAAGGTACTAGAGGCCATTGGCCATGTACCGCGCGAATATTTTGTTGTCCACGAGTTTCAAGAAAAAGCTTATGAAAATATTCCTTTACCCCTTGGTTTAGGACAAACCATTTCACAGCCTTTCATTGTAGCTTATATGACTGAGCAATTGATGCCAGTTTCAGGTCAAAAAATATTAGAAATAGGAACAGGTTCTGGTTACCAAGCGGCCATTTTAAGCGAACTGGGTGCAGAAGTTTATAGCATTGAACGAATCCCTGAATTGGCACATCAGGCAGAGCAAGCTCTGAGCTATTCAGGATATCAATCGGTTCATATTAAAAT
Source organism: Legionellales bacterium UBA4759 (assembly GCA_002403515.1). Taxonomy (GTDB): domain Bacteria; phylum Pseudomonadota; class Gammaproteobacteria; order Legionellales; family Legionellaceae; genus UBA2653. Next base: position 822 of record DHHZ01000014.1, read on the forward strand.
TGCAGATGGCTATGACGGCTGGCCCAATCAAGCACCTTTCAATGCTATTATTGTCACAGCAACTTCGGATACCGGTGTTCCCAAACGATTGGTAGAGCAACTTGCCTTGGGTGGAAAAATGATAATTCCAATTCGAATACCCATGACCTATGAAGAAAATCTTTATTTGATTACCCGACATGAAAACGATGAAATCGAAAGTAAAAAATTAATTAGTGTTCGATTTGTGCCTTTTGTTTAGTAATCGCTGGTTACACGTAAAACTTCTTGGATGGTAGTGTGGCCAGAGAGAACTTGTAACCAACCATCGTATCGAATGCTTGGACTAGTTTGACGAATGTGCAGTTCCATGGTTTGTGGGTTATCTTGGCGATGGATCATGCCCTTGAGTTCATCATCACAAATGATGAGTTCAAAAATACCTGTTCGACCATGATAACCTGTGTGATGGCAATGTTCGCAACCCTCTGGCTCAAAAACATCATAGGTATCTTGTTGCAGATGCTCAAGCCATGGCAATTCACTTTTATGAATAGTGGTTGGTTTTTTACAATGATCACAAAGCTTTCTGACCAAGCGCTGTGCCAATACGCCAAGTAAGCTTGTGGATAATAAGAAAGGTTCAACTCCCATGTCTTGTAAACGAGAAATTGCACCCAGTGCACTGTTGGTGTGCAAGGTTGAAAGTACCAAATGACCGGTCAAACTGGCTTGAATTGCAATTTCAGCCGTTTCCAAATCACGAATTTCACCAATCATGACTATGTCTGGGTCTTGTCGTAAAATTGCTCTTAATCCTTTGGCAAAGGTCATGTCAATTTTAGAATTGGTTTGGGTTTGGCTTATGCCTGGTAAATCAAATTCGATAGGGTCTTCAATGGTTAAGATATTGTGTGTTTTTGAATTCATTTGACTGAGCATGGCATATAGCGATGTGGTTTTACCAGAGCCCGTGGGGCCTGTCACCAATAAAATGCCATGAGGCTGATGAATAATGTGATTGATTTTTTTCAACAAATGCTCAGGCATACCCAATAAGCTTAAGTTTAATTGCTGGGCTTGTTTGTCTAAAATACGCATCACCACGCGTTCACCATGATTGGCGGGCAGTGTTGAAACACGCACATCAATTTGGTGCTCTGCCAAGCGCAAGCTGATACGACCATCTTGAGGTAAGCGTTTTTCTGCAATGTCCAAATGCGCCATCACTTTAATACGCGTGATGACCAATGGTGCAATGTTCGGATCTAGGGTTAAAATTTCCGTTAAAATACCGTCCATTCGAAAACGTACCGTAATTCGATTTTCATAGGTTTCGATATGAATATCTGAAGCCTTTTGGCGCACGGCTTGCATGAATAATGCGTTGATGAGCTTGATAATGGGGGCATCATTTTGAGTATCGAGCAAATCTTGATGTTTAGGGATTTCTTTGACCAAGGAATTGAGTTCTAAATCTTCACCAAGCCAGTCTTGATGTTGACTTAAGGTCGATTGTTGTTGGTAAAAATGGGCAAGCTTTTTGCCAAACTGCTCTTCTGAAACTAAAGAAAAATTCAAAGATTGGTTGTGAAAAAAGCGAGTGATCTCATTGAGAATTTCAATAGAGGTTTCTTTGAGGTGATATACCATAAATTCATTCGAGGCATTTGGTTCAACAAATGCCCCGTGTCGTTTTGCAAAAGAATAAGGAATAATTTTATCTTCAGTCATCATCTTATTTTTGCGCTAAATTAGCTTGGCCTGAGAATGGTTTTGGTAAAACTTCTGAATGCCAAGGTGGAGAAACAGTGTCACGATTGCTTTGATTAAATGTTTCTTGGCTACGAACAAAATCAAGTTGATCTTGGCGCAAGTGTTGGTATTTACCACTTGAGAATAAAGCCGTATCGTTGTTGGTTTTCATGATGTAAGGGCGAATAAATACCATTAAAACTTTCTTACGACGGTTATTGATGTTGTGTTGGAATAGGCGACCGACACCTGGGATGTCTTTTAAAATAGGAACATCGGTATTGTTATTAGAGAGTTTATCTTGCGCCAAACCACCCAACACAATGATGTCACCTGATTGAACATGCACAGAGGTGACAATTGCGCTGATATTAAAGACAGGGATTGTACCTGGGTCTATCAGTTCATCATTTTGCAATGTATCGTTGCCTTGGTCAATTTGCATTTGAATGCCATTGTCTCTTGTAATTTGCGGACGAACATACAAATGAAGGGCCACATTTACACGGTCATATGTTGTATAAGGACTTGCTGTGGTTGTGCCTTGTGCATTATTAGGATAGGAAGATGATGCGACCGATACCTGTTTACCAATTAAAATTTTGGCCTGACGGTTATCCAAGACCACAACAGAAGGTGTCGATAAAATATTGGCTTTACGTTCACGGGTCAAAGCATAGATTTGTGCTTGGAATTGATTAATGGTGGTTTTGGAATTGATGATAGCAAAACCTGGGTTGAAAGTACTTGGGTCTTGGGATTTTTGGTTGATTGAACCCCATTCAATACCTAAGCTATCAACCACTTCAGCATCAATTTCAGCAACCATGGCTTCTACCAAAAGCTGTGCAGGTTTGATATCGAGTTGGTGAATCACATTTTTTAAGGTTTTTAATACCGCAGGAGGTCCATTCATAATAATCGAATTGGTATTAGGTTCACCAATAATTTGAATCGATGGTTTTGTGCTACCTTCATTTTGAGCGCTTGTACCTTGAGTTGTAGGAGCGGCACTGGTTGTTCCAGCTTGAGGAACAAGTGAATTATTCGGAATATTGCCACCTGATGGATTAGGAATCATATTGGCAGCAGGATTAGAGCTATCCAATTGTGGTTGAGTGACGGTGCCGATGGTGGTGCCGACAATACCACTAAATCCAGCCTGTGCGATACCCGCTAAAATGGGTACCAAATCTTCAGCACGCATATAATTTAAGTAGACCACTTGGGTATTACTATGCGTTGCGTTGGGGTTTTGTTTGTCTAATTCTAAAATCAATAAACGAAGACGAAGTCTATCGGTCTTGTTACCACTAAGTAAAACAGCATTGCCTCTATCGTCTGCCGCAATCACCGGACCATTGCGCATACCACCTGTAGATTGAGCTTTTAGTAATTCTTTTAAAGTGTTGGTGACATCCATGGCCAAAGCATGTTTCAAGGGAACAATATCAATTCCATTGGCAGATGAAGTATCCACTTGACGAATAATTTCTGACAATTGACTGATGTTTGAGGCTTTACCCGACAATATAAGCATATTCGAGGGGCCGTAGGCACTGACAGTACTCCATTGGGGCATTAAAGGACGCAGCACTGGTACCAATTGATCTGCCGGAACATAATGAACAGGGATAACTTGAATCATTAAAGCATCACTGTTGTTATTAGAGTGTAATAAGGGATTAGAAAATGCAGCTTCTGTTCGGCCATCCATGATGGGTACAATTTTAATGACATCACCTTGTGGAATGGCGGAAAAACCAGCCATTTGCAACATCGATAAAAATACAGGGTAAATATCTTTGTCGGCAATTTTAGCATTTGATATTAAGGATAATTTTCCTTGAACACGTGGGTCGATTAAGAAATTTTTTCCAGTCATTTTGGATACTTCTTGAATGACTGCACGAATATCAGTTTGTTGTAAATTCCAAAAATGCCCAAGACTATCATTGGTATTTTCTGCAATAATAGGGTCATCTTCATCAGATGGCAGAGGTGGTACCTCGGGTGTTACAACTGCAGGCGTAGTTGGCGCAGGTGTAGTCACAGGCTCTGGGATGGATGGCGTGTTATTGGCAACCGCTGTTGTTTGAGGTTCAGATTTATTTTTGAAAAAATTTCGAATATGACTCAGAGTGCTATGAGTTGCATTTGAAAAACCAGAGGATTCTGCGTGATTAACGCCACTGAAAAGAAAAAGGGTAAAAAATATAAATCTTAATTGCATGGAATTTAGCTAAAATTAGACCAATGGACGTGTATTTTAACTAATTTTTCAAAGATTGACTAGTGGTATTTGAAAATTGGTGGCTATGGGTAGACTCGAACTACCGACCTCAGCATTATGAGTGCCGCGCTCTAACCGACTGAGCTACATAGCCAACGGACGCCATTCTCTCTATTTTCATGGGTGATGTCAAGAAAAAATTTAGAGTTTTTGATGGAAATTTTGATGAAATTCTTTTTTTGTTTTTCAAGAAAACACTAAGTTAAATAATTGCTCTGCTGTAAATCTGTGGTAATATAAAGCTTTTTGAAAAGGGTAATAATATTTTTCAGTTACACACCATAGAACCTTGTCATGCAAGGCTTAGAATTGATCTTAAACCTTATCTTGATGCACTTCATAACCAACTTGATATCGATCAAGTTTATTATCAATATATAGAACCGTTGAGAGAGGTCAATGGCGTTCACTTATGGGTAAGATTTGTGGCGCAGGCTTTTGCACATCATGATAGGCTGGATGAGTTTCAAAAGACACCACTTTTTCAAATCTTGAAAGAAAATGGTGTTGAGCTTATTAAAAACTCAATGGATGCTTTATTATTTGCAGGCTTAGAAAATCCTGATAGTCCCACCATGGTTGAAATTGATTTACAAATTGATTTTGCTAAACAATTCAAAGTGACTATCAAAGACAATGGTCCTGGATTTCCTCCCGATTTTTTAAGACAATTTCAATCAGATGCACATGTTTTGAATTATTTACAGGGGCAGGAAAGTTTTAGAAAAAAATCCTATCGCCAGGCATTGGAGGAATCAGAATTAGATCTATTTCATTTTGCAAGTATATCTGAAGATGCCACCACCGATGAATCAAGTTTTTCATCACGAGCACCCACGCCATTTTCTCTGGCTTCTGAGGAAAGATTATCACCTTTAAATATTAGAAGTTTTGGTGGCCGTGGCCTTGGTTTAAGAAATTTAACTTCACAAATATTGACAGGCTACCCTTTACTACAATTTCGACGTCTTTGTGCCATTCTTGAGCATGATGATACTTTCGCTCGAGAAAAACAAGAGCATGCTTCTATTGTACTTTATAATCACGATGGTGCTTGCGTAGAGATGAGCATGTCCCATGCTTGCAAGAAAAAAGTATTTAACAGTGATTATTCAATTTTTAGCCATGATGAAGATGTCATTGAAAATGTTTTGGGTCATATTCCAAAAAAATTTGGAAAGAAATAACCCATGGCCGAAGCCATGGGGTTGTATGAATAATTAATCAACCAATACAAACATCGCACCATCGCCTCTTAATACTTGGAGTAAGAGTTGTTTTTTGGAATCTTTGGCGATTTGTTGCAGAGTTTCAAGCTTGTGAACTGTTTTTCGGTTTGCTGATACGATAACGTCTCCAGGTTTTAAACCTGCACGCCAGCCAGCAGTATTTTCTAAAACGCCCATGACTTGAACACCTTGAACTAAACCATTCGGTGGAGCATCTTGTTCAAAGTTTTTGAGTGCAAGACCAAATAAGAAAGGATTGGTGGCTTGAAGTTGTTGTTCAAATTGACGAATATCGCTTACCATAACATTCAATACTTTGGCTTGGCCATTGCGTAAAATATAGATTTTAGCCTGACTACCTGATCTCAAAAGACTAATGGTTGCTTTCACCTGGCTTGCTTGAGTGATGAGTGTTTCATTAATTTTGGTAATGACGTCCCCAGTTTGTAAACCAGCTTGTTCTGCTGTTGAACCATGATTGACTTGAGCAATGAGTGCACCTTGTTGTTCTTGTTGGTAACCCATGGCAATTGCCAGTTCAGGGGTCAGGTGCTGTACAAATATGCCCATAATCCCACGCTGCACGGAACCAAATTGTAGAATTTGTTGCGTTACATCCCGAACCATATTGATGGGAATTGCAAAACCAATTCCAACATTACCGCCCGAAGGAGAAACTATCCCAGTATTGATACCGATAAGCTCTCCTTGAGTAGTCACCAATGCACCACCGGAGTTACCAGGGTTAATGGCCGCATCGGTTTGAATAAAGTTCTCAACACCTTCTAAATTGATATCGCTTCTTTTCATTGCACTGACAATACCAAAAGTCGCTGACTGACTATTGCCATAGCTATTTAAACCAAAAGGATTACCAATAGCCACCACAAAATCACCCACATTGACTTTATCGGAGTCACCGACTGGAAGTGATTGTAAACGTTCTGGTTTAATTTGCAGTACCGCAATATCTGTGCTGGGGTCTTCGCCAATCAGACGCGCTTTCAGATGTCTGCCATCCATGAGCGTAATGGTAATGATTTCAGCATTTCGAACAACATGGCTATTGGTCACCACAATACCATTTTTGGGGTCGACAATAACACCTGAGCCAATAGAACTAAAAGGTCTTGGTCTTAAAACTTCTGGAGGAGGGGGGGTGTTGGGATTGACTTGTTGCATGTACTGCTCAGGAATAATAAATTGTCCTGGTGCTTTGCCCTGTACAGAAACATTAACAATCGCTGGCATGATTTTTGAAAGCATGGGTGAGAGGCTTTTCATGCCATCTGCAATGGGCATTGCATAACTTTGTGTTGCAAAAAGTGAAAGTGAAAGCGCAAGGGCTTTGAATGTTTTACTAAATTCCATGTATCTATTCCTCCAACCATATTAATGTTGCCAAACGACTGGCATTGTCTTGTTCGCGCCGGTATGAAAACAGTTGATTATTTTCAAAAGTACAGATATTTGATTGAGTGATATTTTTCACCCCAATCATTTTTAATACAGATTCAGCCGCATGGGCAAGATTAAAATGCCAATCCTGGTATTTTTTAAATTCTTGATTAAGCGCGGGGTATTTTTGTAAAAAATTATTTTTAAACTCTTCACCGACTTCATAACAGTTTTCACAAATCGCAGGCCCAATCCAAACTTGATATTGACTGGGTTCATCTTTAAGCAATTGAAAGGTGTTTTCGATAATACCACCATAAAGGCCGCGCCAACCCGCATGAATATTGGCAATTTCTTGATTGTTTTGATGACAAATGAGTAAAGGCAAACAATCAGCAGTTAATATTGCCAGTGGTTTTCTTGGCAGTTGTGTAATGGATGCATCACAGGTTCTTAAAGAGGATTCATCCGTATGCACACAAATATTGGAATGTACTTGTTCCAAAATCACCGGTATGTTGGGAAGACTAAGTTCTTTTTGAAGCAATGCATTAAACTGCTCAGGGTTTTTCTTGGCATGTAAGTCTATATGCTGGTCATGGGCAAAAGTACAGGCCTTAACGAAAGAAGGGGCTGACCATTGAGGATAAATGATATGCATTTTATTGTTTTAATGTTTCAAGCAGTAATGCAAAATCATCAGGTATATTGGCGGTAAATGTCAATGGTTTTTCAGTGATTGGATGGATAAATTTTAATTCTATAGCGTGAAGCGCTTGTCTTGGAAATTGATTCAATGCATCTGTAATTTCACCTTTGCCTGGGGCTCTGGCTTTTCCATACAAAGGATCTCCAACAATCGGGTAGCCCAAATGACTCATATGAACACGAATTTGATGAGTTCTACCCGTCTCTAAACGAACTCGAACCAGAGTATTTTGTGTGAAAACCTCAAGGATTTGATAATGGGTGATGGCTTCTTTGCCATTGGCAGTCACAGCCATTTTCAAACGGTTACGAGGATGGCGACCAAAATGAGTTTGAATGCGACCACTGCCTATGATTTTGCCATGTACCAAAGCAATATATTCGCGATTAATCTCACGATTTTGCATGGCAGATACCAACGCTTGGTAACATGCGGGGGTTTTGGCAATAACCATAAGTCCTGTGGTTTCTTTATCCAAACGATGCACAATGCCTGCTCGCGGTAAAACTTCAAGGGTTGGCTCATGAAACAATAAAGCATTCATTAGGGTGTTATCTTTTTGACCCGCTCCGGGATGAACCACAAGACCGGCGGGTTTATTGATGACGAGCAAATGTTCATCTTCATAAACAATGTCTAAAGGTAATTCTTGGGCGATTGCTTCAGAATGCGGCGTATCAATAGGCACTTGGCCGTGAATGATTTGACCAGCACTGAGCTTATTTTTAGGGCTTAAAACTTGCGTTTGATGAAAAATCAAGCCTTGTTTTAACCAATCTATCCATTGGTTGCGAGAATAGTTTGGATAACATTTGGCTAAAGTACTGTCGACCCGAAGCTGATGAAAGTCTTCGGGTATAGTCAGAGAAAATTCAAAAAACTTAGACATTTTCAGTTAAGCGACCACGTAATGAATTGGGAAGTGATTCGGTGATATGGATATAAACCATTTGACCTTGGAGGTTTGCTGGGCCATCAAAGTTTACAACACGGTTACATTCTGTACGACCAGCCCATTGGTTAGGATTTTTCTTCGCAGGTCCTGTAACCAAAACGCGTTGAACGGTATCAACCAAAGCTTGGCTGTGTTTTTGTGCTTGTAAATTTAAACGATTTTGCAAAATTTGAAGTCGTTGCTTTTTCACATCCATTGGGGTTTCATCTGCTAAATTTGCTGCAGGAGTACCCGGTCTTGGACTGTAAATAAAGCTAAATGAGGTATCGTAGTCCATTTCTTGCACCATATTCATGGTTGCTTCGAAATCCGCATCGCTTTCACCAGGGAAGCCAACAATGATGTCTGTTGATAAATGAATATCAGGACGCACTTTTTTCAATTTTCGAATTTTTGATTTATATTCTAAAGCAGTGTATCCACGTTTCATGGCCATTAGAATTCTATCGGAGCCACTTTGAACAGGTAAATGCAAATGATTAGCAAGCTTAGGTACTTCAGCATAAGCTTGTATCAATTGGTCTGAAAACGCGATAGGGTGCGAAGTGGTGAATCGAATTCGTTCAATGCCTTCAATGGCAGCCACATAATGAATCAATAAAGCCAAGTCAGCTGTTTGACCTTCGTGCATGGTACCACGATAATCGTTAACATTTTGACCCAAAAGGTTGATTTCTTTAACGCCTTGTTGAGCCAGTTGAAAACATTCAGCCAAAACATCGTCAAAGGGACGACTGATTTCTTCACCGCGGGTATAAGGCACAACACAATAACTACAGTATTTGCTACAACCTTCCATGATGGAAACAAAAGCAACTGGACCTTCAGCTCTAGGCGCCGGTAAATGGTCGAATTTTTCAATTTCAGGGAAACGAATATCAATGACGGGTTTATTTTGTTTCAAACGCTCTTCTAACATTTCAGGAAGACGATGCAGTGTTTGTGGACCAAATACCATATCAACATAAGGTGCACGTTTTAAAATATCGCCACCTTCTTGACTGGCTACACAACCACCCACACCAATGACGATATTGGGATTTTTCTTTTTAATTTCTCGCCACTGACCCAATTGTGAGAATACTTTCTCTTGAGCTTTTTCACGAATAGCACAAGTATTCAATAAAATGACATCTGCTTCTTCAGGGTTATCAGTTACTGTTAAACCATGTGATGCATGTAAAACGTCTGCCATTTTGCTTGAGTCGTACTCATTCATCTGGCAACCATTTGTTTTAATATAAAGTTTTTTTGACATTTATAGGACACCTTATCGTCAAATATCTTAAAAATTGGCTTGATTTTAATATAAGTTAAGCATTTTGTGTATATTTATTCACATCTTTTTGATGATTTATATGAATTTTATTTCGGGCGATTATACCTGAATTGTCGATTTTTAAACAGTCTTATTATTAGTCGCATTTGCAACCATAACAACTGTTTTTACCGCAACCTGTTTCCTTGCAGTTATGAACCGTTGCAATACATGTAAAAGTACAGCGCTGAATTTGATTTTTTGAATCTAGACAACTATCGGAAGGATGTATGGGTTTTGAACACCGAAGTTGTCGGGAATGACAAATTACCATAGAAAAACTTTGTAATGACACAATCGATATCAATAAGATGACTAGAAGTTGTTTCAAATGGAGCATGATAGGCACCTATTTTACAGGATTATTATTTTAAAATTAGCCTATAAACCTTTTTTGTCAATGCATCTTTTTTTTGGTTTTTTTTTAATCTGAAGTCTGGCAATCAGTGATGGCAGCAGAAGTAAAAAGCTGTTGATGGCATAACACATCGTCAGAAAATTCACCTTGTAGTGATTATACGCACAAAAACCAAATAATAATGTATTGAATACAAAGATTCTTATTTTGTAATGCATTGCTGATGTTTTTAAAAAAAACATCACTATGGCAAAACCCGTCACAAAACCTGCCAATATCTCAATAGGTGTATGATAGTTTTGATCGTAAATACTAAACCCTGTCAAAAGAATAAGGAAATAAAAATATTGTTTTGGATAAATCTGATGCCAAGCCAGCCATCCCAGAAAAACAGTTGCCATTTGCGTATGTCCACTGGGAAAAGCGTAGCCGTTTCCGACATGAGGCATCATGGGTATTTTAAATAGTAACTTTAATGATGAATTGATTAAAAAACTGCAAGATGAAGTGACCAAAGTTGAGTAAACCAATTGATTTTTTTTGGCAATAAGAAGCACTAATAAAATCAACAAATAAAAATATAAGTTATTAAAAAAACAAATAATTTTTGTAAAAAAATGAATTGGTTCCATGATTTAATTTCTTTGGATAGTTGTTATAATGGCCATAATTTTGTTAATAACAGCTAATATGTATCAAAAGTTTATCGCTTTGTGGCCAAATTATCCCTACGTTGAAAAAAAAGATTTTAATCAACTGGATGAATCTATTGAACCATCCATTGTAAAATTATGTCAACGTCTTCAAACAATGATAGGCAAAAAGAAAACCACCTTATGGAGCTTGATGGCAGGATTGGATGACTTGCAATCCGATGAGGCATCATTGGCAGCCAACTTATGGCTCAATCACTTTGAAACACATTTGGTGCATGATCAAAATAATTTAAATACGTTTAAATTAATGGATGGTCTATTACTTGAGCCTGTTATTTTTGTGGCATTCATTGTATTTTGTTTAAAAATGGGTTTTTTAATTGATGATTTATATGCTTATGGATTTTTCAATCGGTATTTAGAGCAATATCTTTTTGACATTGCTTTCGTTCAAGAGACTTATGGTTTAATTGATAAATTAGTTTTTTCACAAAACATTCCAACAATACCTTTAAGAAGCTTTGTTAATGAAATCCCAGCAAAACACCAAGCTTTTAAAAATATTGCTTTATCTGGTGAGCGAATTCATGAAACGAAAGCATCTGATTTATCTTTTTTTGAATTTCATCATTTAAATATTACTTTAAGCTCAGAAAATTTTAAAAATTGGTTTGAAGTATTTGGTGAACAATTTATCTTTCAATTGCTGATTCGTCCTAATCAAATCAATCATTTTGTTCAAGTGAAATATTTATGTCAGGGTCTTATTCAAGAAGTCAATGTTTCTTATTTTTATACATTACTCTATGAGCAATTTAGAGGTCATGAACTTGATTTGATTACATCATTTGCATTCAATCATTTCAGTGCCCAGCAAATGATTCATTTGCTTGACGATAAAATAGTTCATTTTTATCAATTGTATGAAAAATCCTCATTTTTTTTCACCAATAAAGTGTTGTGGGAATGGTTGAAAAATAACGAATTGAGTGTTTGCGATATTGCGTGCTTGGAGGATATCTTAAAAAGTTCTGCCTCCTCACGTGTTATCAAATTGATAGCCTCTAAACTGTTTGATGTTTGTTACAAGCATGCAACCGATTATGTTTTTTCAGATGATATTCGTGCTTTGATTAAATATCATATGGGGCCTGACATTAAAAAAATTCTGTACAAGAACCAGGCTGAATTAACCTGCTTTTTATCTCAATCCCTCAAAAACGAACCAGAACCAGACTCATTGAAAGATTTTTTTCTGCAACAAGAAAAAAAATTATACTTTTTAATGCAGTTTTCTAATTATTTGGTATTGCCTTTCAATCTTCATACATGGCAAAAATTTATTCTAGCTTATTTTCTGGAAGAAAATATTTTCGACTTGCCAAGAGTTCAATTGCTTTTCGAGAAGCATTTTTACCATGACATGACAACAGAAGAAAAGCTTGAACAATGGAAGGAGTCTTTGGTTTATTGTTTAAAAATAGCAAAAAATTCTGAACAAATTTGTAATTTAGCCTATCATTTGATGGAACAGTTTTCGATGGATATCTCAGACATAAATCAAGTACTTGACGTCAATTTCCAACAAGAAATTTTTCATCATGCTCTACACCATCCATTTTTTGAATATTTTTTGAAGAGGGCCAATGACTATGAGCGCTTATTGTTTCGCCCATTCAACAGGGA
>DHHZ01000041.1:0-8469 GCA_002403515.1 Legionellales bacterium UBA4759
GGATTGATGGAAAATCCTTAAATCAGGACACAAATGTTGATTTGAAACAGCTGGCAAAAGATTTAGCGCAATTTTTAAAAGAATTTGAATCTCTTGATACAACTGATGGTCCTGTTTTAGAACACGGAAATCAGCTTAGAGATTATACGCATGAAATAAATAATGTGTTAGCAAAAATGAAAAGCTCTAAGGAGCGTACAATCGCTAATTCTATTTGGAATAAGGCTCTAAATACTAATTGGAACCAAAAACCTATATGGGTGCACGGCGATTTGGCCATAGGTAATATTTTAATTGAAAACGCTAAATTAGAGGGAATTATTGATTTTTCAGGTTTAGAGGTTGGTGACCCTGCTTGCGATTTGGTCATTGCTTGGAATCTTTTTGATGCTGAAAGTCGGGCGATATTTAAGAAAAATATGAATTTAGATAAGAACACCTGGATTCGTGCGATGGGTTGGTGTTTATGGAAAACACTATGTTGGCCTGTAAAAGGAACGCCTGTTGAAAGAATTTTAAATAATCTTTATGAGGACTATGATAAAAAAAATGATTGAAAAAATAAAAGCTAGGAATCCAGATAATAACATAATGATTCTGGTCACCGTCCTTATAATGGATTTATTGGCAGGGATGGAGTTTGATATTTTTGTGCCAAGTTTTCCTGAGCTTCAAACTCAATTTAATCTGTCTTCATTTTCTGTTGAAGCTTTATTATCTGTTAATTTTATCGGATTTTGTATCAGTCTATTTATTGTTGGCACTCTGAGCGATCATTACGGTCGTAAACCTATTATTTTGATTGGGTTAATGCTTTTCATTTTGGGTAGCATACTTTGTATATTTGAAATCAATTTTTTATTTTTGTTAATAGGGCGATTTATGCAAGGGTTAGGAATTGCAGCACCTGCTATATTAAGCTTTTTAATTATTGCAGATAGTTATCCTATGAAGCAGCAACAGTTTTTTATGGCCATCCTAAATGGCATTATGAATGCAGCAACAGGGGCTGCTCCTGTCATTGGTAGCTATATTGCTTTATATTTCCATTGGCAAGGCAATTTTATCACTTTGCTTTTAATTGGTTTGCTGACATTTTTAATGGTGATACTATTTATCCCTCAAAATAAACCACATGCAACAAAATTACCCTTCTCGTGGCGTGCTTATAAACCTTTATTTGAGTCAAAACCATTATTAATTTTAATGTTCTTTTTTATCATGAATTTTATTCCATACTGGGTTTTTGTGGGCATGTCACCTTTACTTTATTTAAAAGACCTGCATGTTAGTTTGTCTCATTTTGGATATTATCAAGGTGCTCTTGCTTTAATTTTTGGGCTAGGAAGCATTCTTTTTGGATTTCTAATTAATAAATTTTCCCAAAAAAAGATGCTATATGTTGCGAATGGCATTTTTATTTTTGGACTGCTCTGTATGGCTTATATAAGCTTTGTAAATAGTCATAACCCTCTAGTAATTACTTTATGTTTTATTCCTTTTATTGTGGGGCAAATTATTCCAGGAGCTATACTATCACCTATATGCCTTAATTTTATTCCAGAGGCTAAAGGACGAGCCTCAGGTCTTATGCAAGCTAGTCGTTTAATTATCTGTTCTATTAGTCTGCAATATGCAGGGTATTTTTATAATGGTAGTTTTCAAAACATAGGTATTATCCTAAGTATATTTATTTTAATGACCGTTTTAATGTTTTTTTGTGTCCTTAGTAACAAACCATTAATGCAAAAAATTGATTAAAAAATACTGTTCAAAATGGCGGTGGACTAAAGATCGTGCTGTAAAATGTAAATTACACTTAATTTATTAATTCACAAATTGATTTCGTTTGTATGTAAAGTTTAGGATAAACATAACTTATTTTTTTGTCCATTAATATCAAAAGATAAAAAAATCATTATAACAACAGGTTTAGCTGAATCCATTTATCAATCCTTAGTCCTTCTAAAAAACTTTCATCATGAGAAATCACAATCAATGCACCTTGATATAAAGCAAGAATATCCTCAATCGCTTTAAGGCTTCCCATGTCCAGGTGGTTGCTAGGTTCGTCTAATATTAATAACTGTGGTGGATGATTAGATAATAAACTGGCAGCCAAACCTGCACGAATTTTTTCACCACCGCTTAAATGTTTAATTAACTTTTGCGCCTGAATATTTCTAAAGTTAAATTGAGCAAGACGAGTATAAGCTTCTTGACTGGATAAATCTGAATTTTTAGCCTGAAAGTTTTCAATAATCGATAAATTAACATCTGCAAAATCACCAAATTGAGACAAATATTGAACGTGTTCGACGCCTATATAAACAGAGCCTTTTTGTGGTTTTAGCTTTTGCATGATAATTTGACTAAGGGTGGATTTTCCAGAGCCATTATCGCCTGTGATTGCAACTCTCACAGGGCCCGTGATATTGAGATTGAAATCTTTAAACAATGACACTTGATTAGAATAAGAAAACTCAAGATGTTCGATATTTAAAACGATTTTTTGTTGAGGTACATGTGTTTTAGGTAATGCAATTTTTATCTTTTCTTTGATTTCGAGTTCATTTTTAAGATTTTGTAAATTCAGTGTTGCTGCCTCAATTTTATTGTCACTTGCTTGAATCAGTTTTGATTTGCTTTTTTCACTTTGATTTTTTTGAAACCCTTTTAAAATCTTATCTTTTTCTTTAGATTTTTTTACAGAGATATTATTAGACTTTTTTTCTAACATATCTTGTTTTGATTGTGCTATACCTGACAACTCACGAGATGCTTGAGTAATTTTTTGAACAAGAGATGCTTCCATCATTTCTTTTTGGGCGCAATAGAGCTCATAGTTTCCACCATAAACTTGCATTCCCCTAGAATTGAGCTCCAGAATGCTATCCATTTTTGAAAGCAGTGTTCTATCATGACTGATGATAATAAATAATTGTTTAGAAGCTTCAATCCAATCCATTAATTTTGTTCTTGAGTGTTTATCAAGATGATTGGTTGGCTCATCCAGCAGAATGAGCTCTGATTTAGATAACATCGCCTTAATGATTTGAATTTTGGTTTGTTCCCCACCACTTAAATCTGAAAAAGGGGTGTTCAATTGAAGATAGGAAACTTTCCACTCATCAAAGAGTAACTTGATTCTTTGTTCAAGATCCCAGTTATTTTGTGCTAAATCAAAATCTTCCGCTACAAAACTCCCATTTTGAATACGATTTAAAGCCGCCATGATGTCATCTATTTCCAAGACTTCCTGGATGGTTTGTTCTTTTTGCGGGTCTTGTTGAAGATATGAATAAGAGGGCACAACAAGTCGACCAGAATGTGGTTTAAGCCTTCCTGTAATCAATTTAAAAAAAGTGGTCTTGCCAATGCCATTATCACCAATTAAACCATATTTTTGCTTGGCAAAAGAGAGGTTGATATCGGTCAATTGAACTTTGGTGTTGGGAATTTGAAAATTGAGGTTTTGAATAATAAACTGCACGATAGTCTCCGATAAATTTGTTGGATAAAACAAAAAAGGAAACAATTAACGCATCGGCAGAATACTCCAAAAATTATTTATGGCTACATTATAACATGAAAATATTAAAGTTTCAGGCGTATTTACTTGATAAATACCAGTTAGCCACTCCCATCGATGGATTTTAATGCTTCGATATTACCACTGGTGATGATATGAAGATTATCCGTGATTTTTTTAACATCCCAATCCCACCATCTGAGAGCAAGTAACAATGCAATCGTTTCATCATCAAATCTTTTGCGGATAACCTGCGCTGGATTACCACCAACAATCGTATAGGGCTCAACATCTTTGGTCACTAAACTATTTGTGCCAATAATGGCGCCATCACCAATTTTTATGCCCTGCATTATAGTCGCGCTATTGCCAATCCAGACATCATTGCCAATAATCGTATCTCCCTTACTAAATACTTTCATCGGATCTTTTTCGGTCCATTCTCCGCCAAATACTTTAAAAGGATAAGTAGAGAATCCATTCATAGCATGGTTTGAACCGTTCATAATAAAACGAACGCCAGAAGCTATTTGACAGAATTTCCCAATAACAAGCTTATCCTTCATAAAATCGAAAAGATAAAGAACATTTTTTTCGAAATGACTGACGTCATCAAAGTCATCATAATAAGTGTAGTCACCCACAATGATTTGTGGGCTTGTGATGATGTTTTTTAAAAAAACTGTTCTGGTTACCCCTTTTATCGGATAAGTCATATTTGGATCTGGGTACTTTAAATTATTCATCATTTTTGCCCGTAAATATCTAATTTTATAGTTTCAATAAAAAACTAAAACAGTATCTTCAAAAAATTTTCAACACGCTTTAGTAAAGCTTTCAGAGGCATCTCTAAGAGTGCTTATACGACTATTTTTCTAAAAACAAATGAATGCGATCAGTTGTCCAAGTTGGCATTCCTGAACCAAAAAAATCCTTATCTTCAGTCCAAATGGGACAGTCTAATGTTAGTGCTGTTGCAACAATAGGCCAATCATCTAAATCACGATGCTTCATTCGCTCTTCTGCCTCAGATTGGTTTTGTTCATAGAGTTCAATATCAACAACGTTTAACAATGTTATAATTTTCTCTAATAAATCAATAGCAATATCGCTCTTCAATTTTCTTTTCTCAAAAAGAATGGGGAGATATTTTCTTGCATCTGCCACGCACACATCAGGTATGAAAAATTCGACAGCTTGATGATGTTCAATTATTAGATTTCTTACCCGCTCACCTAAAACTGCTCGAACCAGAATATTTGCATCTATAACGATAGGTTTTGAATACATTATTTTTTGTTTCCAGATTTAAGCTCCTGGAAATCAGAAAATAATTCCTTTTCTGAGAGCCCATATTCAGAAAGCAAATTATCTAGTTTCATTGCAGCTTGTTTTAATGCAGCAATATCTGAATTTTCTGCATGACTTTTAGTGGGGATGTAATATCCAACTGTTTCTCCGTGCCGAGTGATTGCGACTGGCGAGGAAGTTAAAATATATTGTTGTAAATGCGCTCTGAATTCTCTCATGCCTACTTTTAATAAAGCAGTCATCACTAACTCCATAATTGTGTACTCATGATTACACAATAGCATCTGTATGCAGTATTGTCAAATTATTAACCAAACCAGAGGATTGTGCATTTTTTATCGAGAAAAACCCTTAAGGAAAGTAAGAAGTTCTTTTTGTTTTTTAATTCAATAAAAAGCGTTTTTGGGTATTTTGGGGCTGGTATCTTAAAATAAGATGTGCTGGATCTAAGCTTAAATCTGTTATCTCAAATCCTACCTTTTGAAATGCATGAATTGCAATTTGATTATCCACGTGTGGGTCAAGGAAAATATTTTTATAATGGCATAAAAATGAATAAATAAATTTTTGAATTACTTTGGGCCCCAAGCCTTTCCCTCGATATTGTGCTTCGGCAATAAATAAATCTATTCCAGCACATTCTATTGGGTTTTCTGGTGTCCTCATACCTTCTGGTAGATAATCCTTCAAAGAATAATATTGGATAAAACCACAAGGTTTATGATTGATTTCAATAATAAAAGATGGAATCGGTTGTTGATTAAGAATGCGAGGCAAGTATTTTTCCTCAATCATTTTTTCATCAAAAATTTCACCTCTTGCATAGCTTCCACGAATATCATCTTGTTGGAACCAGGTATGCATCAAAGACAAGTCTTCATGTTTTAAGGGGCGAAAGGCTATATTCATGACAAATTTAACTCTTTTTTTAAAAATGCCAAACAAAAATGATTAAATTTTTTAAACCCAAGGCTGATGTAGACTTTTTCAGCAGCAGGATTGTTTGTAAAAAGTAGTGACTTTTTATAACCTTGTTGCATTTGCTGGATGAGTGCATGTCCAACACAAAATTTGGCATAGCCTTTATTTCGATGCTCTGGAGGCGTCCACACAGGCCCCACCTGACAAGTTTGGTCAACTTTTGCGTTAAAACCACATATCGATACGGGTATACTATCCTTTAGCAATACCCAGGCGCCCAGTTCAAGCATTTGTTGGTATTTAGACTCTGCTTTACTTAAAAGGGTATCGTCAATGACAGCCCCCAATGCTTCAACATCATAAGCTTTCATCCACTCAACGATAATATTTTTAGGCGCATCAATAAGCTTAATAAGCGTCAGATTATGAGGCAGGGGAGTGATGGACAAATCTTTTAAGTCCAGCTCAAAAAGGTCCTCAGAAAGATTTATCCTGAAATCTTGATGCTTGATTTTCAAAGCTTCAATAAGCACTTGAGCCATATCTTGGAGGCCTATAATTCCTGCTATAGGGCGATGAATTTGATTTTTTAAATATTCACATAAACTTTCAAGAAGTGTTTGAGGCCTCGCATGCACCATCAAATTGCCATTCCAATAATGTACAATGACACCGAGAATCTTTGATTCATCATCATGATACGCCCCAAAATACTCTCCTTGAAAATCCTCGCCATGATAATCAATGCCAGCAATTTTCAAATTGCTATATATAAATAGACATTCTGTTTGAAATGACCTTAAGTAATCTAAAAGCTTTTGTGTATCTTCTGAATGAAGTTTTCTGATGATCATGAAAGCTTATCTCCAATAAAACCACTGACTTGTGTTTCCCATAACTGTTTGTATAAGCTTTCTTGATTTAAAAGCTCAACATGACTACCATCTTCTACAATACGACCCTTATCAAAAACAAGGATTCTATCCATCTGAGTCAGGGTAGATAAACGATGTGCAATAACAATCGTTGTTTTATTTTTCATGAGAAAATTTAAAGATTCTTGAATATATTGCTCAGTTTTTGAATCTAAGGCGCTTGTTGCTTCATCTAAAATCAAAATGGGTGCATTCTTTAATATGGCGCGTGCAATTGCTATCCGCTGACGTTGGCCACCCGAAAGCTTTACGCCTCGTTCACCCACTAAAGACTGATAACCCTCGGGTAAGTCTTGAATAAATTCATTGGCATGCGCTAGGAGGGCAGCTTGTATCACATCCTCATCACTGGCATGAACATTTCCATAGCGAATATTATCCATGATGCTTCGATGGAACAAACTCGTATCTTGGGGAATAAAGCTAATTTGTTCTCGAAGAGAGGCTTGGGTCACGGTTTTAATATCTTGGTCATCAATTAAAATCTCACCTGATTCCAATTCAAATAAACGTAAAATTAAATTCACAAAAGTACTTTTACCGCCCCCTGAAAACCCAACGAGACCCACTTTTTGCCCTGCAGGAATGATGACACTTTTATTTTGAAACAATGACTTGCCTTCATTGAAATGAAAACAAACATTCCTAAATTCAATTTTGGCATGATTGATTTGAAGCGGTTGAGCATGAGGAATGTCTTGAATCCCAAGGGGTTCTTCAATGATACGTAAAGCTTGCTGGCAACGTCCAACTTCTTCGGAAAAATTTACAAATTGTCCCGTTAAAAACCATAGATTCCAAAGAATACTAATGGATAGGGTGATGATGAAGCTAAAATCGCCTAGGGTGACTTGTCCTTTGGCGTACAAGACACCCAGGGTCCAAAGATTTGCGGTTAAAAATATGAGGATACTGATGTCACCGACCATGCGCATGTACATGATTTTTTGCAGCATGTTCCTATCTTTTTGCACACAATCACCAATGGATTGTTTCATGATGGTATTTTCATAAGTATGACGAGCAAATAAACGTATATTGATAATATTCGATGCGCCATCAACCATTTTACCCATCAAACTACTGCGAGCCTCTGCAAAAACCAGAGACAACTCCTGGATGGGTTTTAAAAAATAGAAGGTAATAGCTAGAAATAATATAACCCAGACAATTAAAATAAGGGCAAAAATAGGGTGGACAATTAATAAAATAAGGAGCGCAATCATTAAAGCAACCGTTTGCGCATAACAATCATCAATGATGGTTAAAATATTAATGATTCCGCCTTGCAAATCAACAATTTTATTGGCAAGATTACCTGCAAAATGATTTTGAAAGTATTTATATTCATGCTGAATTAAGTAAGAAAACTGAGATGAGAGAATATCCTCTCTCAAGCTTGGAAAGGTTTTTATTTTAATAAAATCCAAAAATCGCATATTGATGCAAAGCAAAAACCAAGTAAATGGGTAAAATATAATATAAGGTTTTAAGGCCTGGAATACTTCTCGAATAGGCCCTTTAAAATTCACTGCCGTATCAATTAATAATTTCAAAACATAAGGTGTTAGCGTATTTAAGCATGCCCAAATCAAACCAACAGCCATAAAACCGATAAGATTCAAGCGATAGGGTTTTAGAACTTGTTTAATATATGGATACAGCTGTGGTTTCATATGAAATCCCTTGAAATAGATGCTTTTATTTTAGTATAGGCGCAGCTTTTTTACAAAAATCAACGAGATAGATGTTATAACTCCATGAAAATGT
>DHHZ01000041.1:8723-9010 GCA_002403515.1 Legionellales bacterium UBA4759
TAGATGCTTTTATTTTAGTATAAGTGTCGATAATTAACAAAAAATAATTGGCAAATTAATAATGTTAAAAGTATATATAAGTGCTCATGATTTTTAGACACAAGATTGCTTCAAAAAAAGCAAATCCATATTGTAGAGACGTTCGATGATTCAATTTGAAGAAATATTTAATGTTTGGCTATATCAGGCTGTAACCACCAGCCCTATTCCCACTGACGTTAAGGCCTATTGCTTTAACCTTAATTCTCCCAGTGGATATGAAAATGAAGGGATTTTTGGTATTGAAC
>DHHZ01000101.1 GCA_002403515.1 Legionellales bacterium UBA4759
CTTCACTTGTGAATTGGCGTATCTAAAAAAATAAGATTTTTGGGTTTAGATTTTCCTGGAGCCCAACGACATGAAAAACATAAAATTATCGATCAAAAATGTGCTGATCACGGTATATATATCATTGAAAATTTGAATAATTTGCATTTGATAACACAAAATAAATTCAAATCTTATTGTTTTCCAATGAATTTGTCTGGCATGACTGGCATTCCAGTTCGTGTGATTGCAGAATGTTAATGGATATGAAGCTTTAATTGTTTTTTTAAATCTTTCCAATGGGGCAGTACTTGATTCATTAATGCATAGAAGCGAGGGCCATGATTTTGTTCTTGAATATGGCATAGTTCATGAAAGATAACATAATCTATTAATTCAACTGAGTTTTTCATTAGATGTAGATTTAATGAAATATTGCCTAAACTTGAGCAACTCCCAAACCTCGAACGCATATAACTTAATCTTAAAGTCGGGATTTTTTTTACCCATGGTGTTTTTTGCATACATAATCTCAATCGTTCTGGAAAAAGAATCTGTGCTTCTTTTCGATAAAATTCAAGAAGGGCTTTTTGTATTGAATTTTCATTGGGATTTTTAAGGTAAACATTGATTTTTTCTTCATCAAGTACTACTTGAGATTTGCCTGAATAATCGAGGACATTCAGCGGATACTCTTGGCCTAAATAAAAATGTTTTTCTCCATGAGTATAACTTTTACCAATGATGGGGCGGTAATGTTTATGTATCCAAGGTTTGGAAGCTTCGATAAAATTTAAAATGATATCATGAGAAACAAAAGATGGTGCGTTGAGTGATAGTCCATCCCTTGGGTCCATTTTAAGTGACAGACGTTTGATGTTTTTTTTTCGATGGACCTGAATTAAAAAACTATCGAATTCTAAATGTTCAATAAAAGTTTGAGGCATGATAATAATAGGAGATGAACATGCCTCATAGTTTATAATGAATTAACGATTTCCTGCAATTGTAAAATAATTGTCTTATGCAGTGACAGGTGTTAATTTTTCACAAAGACATTGAGCAGGGCAAGAGATAATATTTTGAGCCATGTCTTTCATTTGTCTTTGAGTACACACGCCATGACAATTGTGTTTGAATGCATAGATTTTGCAGTTGGCATCATCTGAACAAGCTCGAGTAGATGGGCATCCTTTAGGTACACCTGCAATTAAACTTGTACAAAATAAGGTTGTAAACATTAAAGCGATTAATTTCATCAATGACTCCTGGTTGCGGTGATGGGGAAGTTTTGCCAACAATCACCATAGTTTTTTTGGAAACTTGGGTGTGAAAAATAGGCTTGTGTGACGCGCCAATATTCGTTTGATTCCAGCATGAATGAGAAAGCGTCCTTAATTTGGGTAGGATTATCAGATTGACGTGAAGTTTCTTTTTGCCAACTTTGAAAATCTGGGCCATGTGGAACCATTTGGTTATGAATGCTGATGCCGCCTACTTCAAATTTTTCATCTTTAGCGTCGTATTGACCTGCGATATTCCCCATCAATTCACTCATGACATTGCGATGAAAGTAAGGGATGCGAAAACTGTGTTGCGCTGCCATAAAGCGTGGTGGAAATATCACAAAATCTAAACTTGAAATGCCTGGAATGCTACTTTCAGAGCATAAAACCGTAAAAATACTAGGGTCTGGGTGGTCAAAACTTACGGTATTGATGGTGTTAAACAAATTTAAATCGTATCGATAAGGTGCATAATTCCCTTGCCATGCGACAACATCAAAAATCGACCTTTTAATGGTTTTTTCCCATAGTTTACCCTGGGATTTCACAATGAGACGATGTGGAACAATGTGCTCTTGAAAAGAAGCATTCGGGTATTCAAAATGCCTAGGATTGGCAAGGGCATTGGCGCCCATGATACCCAATTCGGGTAATTTTAAAGCCATTGCGCCATTTTCGGCAAGATAGCCTTGGGCTTTTGGAGATTTAAGCTGGATGGAAAAACCAATGCCGCGTGGAATAACAAGAATCTGCGCCGGAGATAACTCTAAAACACCCAACTCCGTGGTTATTTCTAAATTGCCTAAATAAGGAATAAAGAGCATTTCAGCGTCATAATTGATGAAACATTCATGCTCCATCGATTGATTAAGGGAATAAATATAAACCGATTTGTCTTGACCACTGGAGGCTATATGGAAGGTGTTATCAATAAAGTTTTCTTTTTTTGAAGAAGGGGGAATTGCGCTCCAGCGCATAGGATTTGGGCCTTGAAATTCCAGTAATGGTTTTTGCCACTGTGTTTTACAAATTTCAAATGAGCGATGATGATTGGCGACACTGGGTTGTAGACGATATACCCATGTTTTTAGATTTTGGTGTCTTGCGCGAGTAAAAGCAGAACCACTGATTTGTTCGGCATATAAATGATTCGGGCATTGTTGTGGAGAGTTTTGATTTTTAGGTAATGAGCCAGGTATTGCTTCACTGCAAAAGATATTACCAAATCCTTGGTTAGTCATTTATTTTTTCCTTTTTTTACTCAGGAAGTGTCCACTATATTTCAAATATATAGTATTCTTAAGAAAAAATATATTTAGTTAAAAAATAAATTTCAGAGGTTTTTATGGCAGGTCATAGTAAATGGGCGAACATTAAATTTCGTAAAAGTGTTCAAGATGCTAAGCGCGGTAAAATTTTCACAAAATTGATTCGAGAGATTAGTGTTGCTGCACGTTTAGGTGGTGCAGATGAAAGCACCAACTCCAGATTGCGTGATGTGGTGAGTAAAGCGTTAAAAGCAAATATGAAACGTGACACCATTGATAATGCAATTAAGCGTGGTGCTGGAGGTTTAGAAGGCGCCAATATGACAGAAATGCGATACGAAGGTTATGGACCTGCTGGTGTTGCTGTATTGGTGGATTGTTTGAGTGATAACAAAAATCGAACCGTATCTGAAGTCAGACATTGCTTTACTAAATATGGCGGTAATTTAGGAACCGATGGTTCTGTGGCTTACATGTTTAATAAACAAGGTGAGATCATTATCAATGCCGCACAAAACAAAGATAGCTTGATCGAGCAATTAATTGAATTGGGTGTTGAAGATATTATTGAAGATGAAGAGCATTTAATTTGTATCACCTCTCCAGAAGATTACCATACTATATTAAGTAGTTTATCGGATAATAATATCGAGGTTGAACAATCCCAAATCGCTATGCGTGCAGCAAATTTAATTAAAGTTGAAGGTGACGCAGCAGAAACATTAATCAAAATGATTGATGCACTGGAAGATTTGGATGACGTTCAAGAAGTTTACTTTAACGCAGAGCTTTAATAAGGAATTATGGCCGTCATATTAGGGATAGATCCAGGTTCAAGAGTGACAGGATTTGGTGTGATACATCTTAAAAATCACACCAATCAAATCTCTTATTTGGCAAGTGGCTGTATTCGTACCACCGATGCAAAAACTATCACCGATAGATTGGGATTGATTTTTCAGGGGATTCAAGAAGTCATCAGCACTTACAAGCCCTCAGAGGTTGCTATTGAACAAGTTTTTTTAAGAGAGAATGTGATGTCTGCTTTAAAACTTGGTCATGCCAGGGGAGCTGCGATGGTGGCTTGTTCTATTCATGCGCTTGAAGTTGCTGAGTATGCGCCAAGAGCTATTAAACAGGCGGTGGTGGGTTTTGGAGGCGCAGAGAAGTCACAAGTTCAGAAAATGGTAACGGATTTACTCCACCTGAATAAATCACCTGCCGCGGATGCAGCAGATGCCCTAGCAGTTGCCATTTGTCACGCAAATCATTATGCGTTGGCCTTACGAAGTTATAGGAGATAAAGATGATTGCTTGGTTATCAGGAAAAGTTATTGATTGGTCAACGATGAATCTAATTGTGCTCGATGTCAATGGTGTGGGTTATGCGGTTGAAACAACAACGCCCACGCATGCAATATTGAGTCAAGAACGACAACTTGTGAGTTTGTTTATTCAAACCATTGTGCGTGAAGACGCCATTAATCTTTATGGATTTCTAGAACAAGAGGAAAGGTCTTTATTTAAAGCTTTAATCAAGGTCAATGGTATTGGTCCAAAGTCCGCCATTGCAATTTTATCTACAATATCCCCCGGTATGTTGATTCAATGCATTCAATTGCAAGATAAAGCCATGTTAACCAAGTTACCTGGCGTTGGAAAGAAAACAGCCGAACGCTTGTTGATAGAAATGCAAGATATTTTAAAAGACAGCTTCCTCATCACTCAAGAGATTGCACAACTGCCTCAATCCAATGCGGCCAATGAAGCAATTTCAGCACTTGAAGCTTTGGGTTATCGTCGATTTGAAGCATTAGATGCCATTAAGAAATTAAAAAATGAAGACTTGGATGCGCAGGGCCTCATTAAAAAAGCATTACAATTGCTTGTGAAGCACTAATGTTTATGGCTTGGAAAAAACACTCTAAATATAACCCCTGTTCCTTCAATAGGTGACTCGAGGCTAATTTGTGCTTGGTGAAGGTTTGCGATTTGTTTCACAATTGCAAGACCTAAGCCTGTGCCATGAAAAGGGGTTAAATTGTCAATTCGATAAAATCTTTCAAACACTTTTTCTTTTTTGGCTTTGGGTATGCCAGGGCCTTCATCACGAATTTCAAGCACGACTTTATCCTGCATGGCATAAACATGGACATAAATGTGTGAGTTTTCATAAGAATATCGAATAGAGTTATCAATGAGATTTCTGATTAATATATCAATGGCTGTTGCATTGCCTTTGATTTTAGGGCAGTTGAGGTCTGCCTCAAACTCTATTTCAATTTGTCGTTCTAAGGCTTGAGGAACGAGTTGTGCCAGTGAGTGCCCAACCAAATCGACCAAATTTAATGTTTTAAAACTCGATTTTTTTTGAATTTCTGGCATGGTTTTACTCATGCTCATTAATTGTTGTATGACATGACTGCCTCTATCCACATTGTGTATGATTTTAATCAGGTTTTGATTGATTTCATCAAGGCTTTTTGATTCCATTGCATTTTGTGCCAAGGTTTTAATGATTGCCAGAGGGGTTCTGATTTCATGAGCTGCGTCACCAGCAAACTGTTGTTCTCTGGATAATCCTTCTTTTAAGCGTTTTAACAATTGATTGATTTCAAGAATAAGTGGATTAATCTCTTGCGGTGTATTTAAAATATTTAATGGTTTAAGGTGTGTTGGGTTTCTTTGGCTGACTTGCTTGATGACCAGGTTAAGGGGTTTGAGGCTTTTGTAAATTAAAGACCATAGCAATAAACCAATCACTGGAATAATGAGTAACAAAAGCGATAAATCTTTAAGGATAATTTTTCGAATAATTTCACTTCTTTTGGTGAATTTTTCAGAGACCACTATATAAAAATCATTTTGTTGATTGTAGGTAACAAAAATTCGCCATGTTTCAATGTTTTGAAAGCCAGGTTTTAAAATAATAGGGCTTTGAAAAACTGGCGCATCTGTTGAATGCATAATTTGCTTACCAGTTTTATCAAAAATTTGAATTTTATATTGTTTTTGATATTCACGGGTTGAAAAGTGTGTCTCATGAATAGATTCAAATAATTCCGGCACTTGATTAAGATTTTCTTGAATCAATTTGATGTCATCGATGCTGTTTTTTTGAAAAGCAGCACTAAGGGATAAGCCGGTAATGGCAAGTACGGAGTCTAAGTGCTGTCGTATGTCTTTTCGGTTAAAATAATAATTACTGGTCAGAGATATGAGAATACCTATAACAATGGTTGATATACTGAGATAAATGAATAGGGTGGCTCGAATGGATTTAATCATGATTTAATTTTTTCAAGAATATAGCCAATGCCGCGGATAGTTCGAATAAAATGAGTATCTAATTTTTTTCTTAAATTATGAATATGCACTTCAAGGGTATTGCTATCGACTTCATCATCCCAATTATACATTGACTGCATAAGGGTCGCTCTTGACAATACTTTACCTGGATTTTCTAAGAATTTTTTCAAAAGACTGAATTCTCTTCTGGGTAAATATATCAATTCATTATTCAATTTTACTGTATGGGCTTGAGGATCTAGTTCAATATTATGGTAACGCAGTATTGAATTTTCATGGCCAAAAGCTCTTCTGGTATGCGCATGAATTCTTGCAATCAATTCGCTTAAATCAAAAGGCTTGGTCATATAGTCATCTGCGCCATGATTCAAAGCTTGAACACAATCTTCAGTGGTATCACGAGCTGTTAAGACAATGATAGGTAATTTGATTTTTGCTTGTCTGACGTGTTTAAGAAGTTCTAGTCCTGATACTTTGGGAATCCCCAAATCCAGAATCATCAAATGGTAGGAATTATCAAAAATTTTTTCTTCTGCTGTTTTGCCATCTCTGACCCATTCAACAGTCAAATGGTTTTTCTGAAGCCCATTTAATAGGGCTTCAGCCAAATCTAAATCATCTTCAACCAGTAGGATTTTCATTGGAATTCTCGTTGGCGCGAGGAATTTCATGTTTGGTGAGATAATAAGCTTGGAGCAATATAAAAACGATCATCAGTGATGTGCCACCAAATAACTTGAAATTCACCCAAGTATCGGTATCAAAGCGATAGGCCACCAATAAATTAGCTAAACCCATGCTGAGAAAAAATATTGACCATGCATAATTTAATTTTTTCCAAATCAGTTCTGGTAACTGAATATTTTTTTCCATTAGACGCTGCACCAATGGTTTGGCGGTAAACCAACTAGAGCTTAACAATGCCCCACCTGTTAACCAATAAATAACAGTGGGTTTCCATTTAATAAACCAAGGATTATGAAAAAATAATGTAAGCCCACCTAAAATGAGGATAAGCCCCATACTCACCAATTGCATGGTTTCATAACGTTGGTGTCGAATGCGATAGACAATGACTTGAACCAATGATGCAAACATGGCTGAGGCTGTTGCAACATAGATTCCAAATAATTTATAACATAAAAAAAAGAGAACTAGGGGAAAAAAATCAAATAGTGTTTGCATAAATTTCACTCAATTTATTTAATATTTCTAGTATAGCATGTTAACAATCATTGTGTGAACGATTTAGCTTCATAAACAAACTGAAATTCAGCTCATCAGGAAAATTTTGTTTTAAGAAATGTAATATGAAATTTAGTGACACAATTTTTTAATTACCACGCAATTCAGATTTTAATTTAGGTTTGAATAAAATGAAAAAAGTCTTGTCACCCCAATGGGTGATCTTTCCAGGAGTTCGCTTAAAAGTGCATCTGAAGAGTTGCAAAATGATATTTCATTTTTGTGGCAGGTCTTAAGACTTTCTAGTCAAGAACATGATACTTATCGTCAAAAGTATGTGAATAAATTTTTAATAGCATAAGTAGTAAAAATAAGCTTAGGGTTAGTAGGTGTTACCATTGGTGGTTTGTTATTAAGTGGTGTGATGACACTTCCAATTCCAGCCATTGCTGTATTGATTGTGGGTGGATGTTTGGCAGGCGCAAGTACTTTGTATACAGGATATAAATTGTATCAACACGGCTTAGGCTTTTTTAATACTAAAAGTACAATTACCCCTGAGTCACTTGTTTTACCTTCAATCTAAGTAATAATAAGTGGTTAGACTTTGTTTAACCACTTTTACCCTCAAATACTTATTCATTTAATTTCCTGAATGATGTCATTCGTCAATCAAAAACGCTTGAAGATTATTGATTGATTAATATTAGTTTGTTAATGAATTTTAAATAATTTATTTAAAAATTGTGTTTTTTATATACAATATGATTTTAATATAAATAGTTGATAAACCATGATTAATCAATATTCTTCTAAACTAGAGGTGTTGAGGGGGGTAAGTCAAAATGGCTTGCTACTTGAATTAGCATCTGATGCCTTAAAAAATGATAAAGAGGTTGTTCTGGCGGCGGTAACACAAAATGGCGAGTCTCTTCAATTTGCATCTCATATCTTAAAAAATGATAGAGATGTTGTTTTGGCGGCGGTAACACAAGATAACAAGGCGCTAGGATATGCATCTAAAGAGTTACAAGATGATAGAGAGGTTGTTCTGGCTGCGGTAATACAAAGAGGTGGGTGTTAGTGTGTCAAAGTTTCTG
>DHHZ01000095.1 GCA_002403515.1 Legionellales bacterium UBA4759
TAAAAAACTACACCAGTTTGTCATCGCCAATTCTTAAAAAAATCTGCCAACGTTTCAAAGCCCTTGCTAATCTCAATATCACTGCACAAAAAACGCCCCAAGATGGTCAATGGCTCTGGCAACATCAACAATTGAATAAAAGTGTCCCCTGTCGGTTAAGCACTTGTCCTGTACTTTATGGTGAAAAATTGGTGGTACGCTTACTGCAACATCCTTTTCAAGATGCTACTTGGTTTGATTTAGGCATGAATCGAGAGCAAGCCTCAATCATCGAAAAACATTTGCATTACAACCAAGGTTTGATTTTGGTAAATGGCCCAACAGGCAGCGGTAAAACGACCACTCTTTATACGGCATTAAACTACTTAAGTGATGAAAGTAAAAATATTGTCAGTATTGAAGATCCCATCGAAATACCATTTCCCAAAATCAATCAAATTGAACTTGTTCCCCAACAGGGATTTAAATTGTCTCAGACCCTAAGAGTTGTACTAAGACAAGACCCAGATATCATTTTGATTGGTGAGATTCGAGATGAAGAAACCGCCAAACTTTCAATCGAGGCCTCGCAAACGGGCCATTTGGTATTCAGTAGCCTTCATTCTCATGATTGTCTTGCAAGTATTGAGCGTTTGAAACATTTGGGTGTTTGTGAACATGATATTGAAAATAATATCCATTTGGTCATTGCTCAAAAATTAATTCCCACCCAAGAAGGCAAACAATTAGCGATTTTTGAGTTTCTCGAATTAGATGCCGATTGTCCGAAAGTAAACTTTAGCTTCCAAGAGCAATTGTTTGAGCTTTTTGAAAAAAAGATGATTGATTATCCAATGATTTACGCATGATGAAATATTACATTTTTATAGGTAAAACCAATCAAAACCATTGGTTTTTTTCGATAAGAAAAGATTTACTACAAAAAAATAAGTACTTATTTTTAATATGTTTACCGATAAGGATTCCAAACATTTTAGGGAGAAAAAAAAGTCTCTTCTTGTTTGAACAATTGTATTTGCTACAAGGACTGGGTTTATCCATCGTGCAAAGTTTTGAACTTCTTTGTGAAACGCCCAAGCCTTGTTGTCCACGTTATATTTTAGCAGATATTTATCATCAAATTTGTCAGGGCATTCCTTTGAATCAATGCTTTCAACATCAAGGATTGGAGTTTTCTAGTATGTCGAGAGCCTTTTTAAATATTGCTCATGAAAGTGGACAGTTTTTTAAGCTGATGCATTTATGGTTTGTACACGAAAAGCGCTTAAGAGATTTTAAAAATAAAATCCAACAACAATTGAGTTACCCATTAGTCTTAATTTTATTGTTGGTTTTGTTATTAATTTTTTTTTACCAACACATGTTGCCACAGTATCTATTATTAATGCAGCAAATGAATGTTGACCCACCCAAAAGCTTAGTCATTTGTGTAAAAATTAAAAAGTATTTTTTACCAAGTCTAATCAGTTTAACGAGTTTAGGTTTTATTTTTTTCAAAAAAATTATCAATCAGCTTTCTTTCAAAAAAACATTGGATTGGTGGATATGGTCATCCACCATGAAAATTTGCCTACAAGCTAAGATAAATTGGTTGGAATCCTTAAACCTTATTTTAGGAAATTTTTCAAATCTTCATCAAAAAACTTGGATGATACAAACCCAAAAGAAGCTTCGTTTAGGGTTGCAACTGGACGATTGTTTTCAGGGCACACCGCTTATTATACAGCAGTATTTACCCATCTTAAAAAAAGCTGAGTCTAGTGAAGTTGTCTTTGAAAAATTAGCCGATTACTTTCAATTTTATTTGGAAAAACAAATCAAAAGAATTGAACAATACTTGCAACCCCTCTTGCTTCTTGGGATTGCAAGTATAGCAGGCCTGATGATTTGGCTAATGTATCAACCACTGTTTGTCATAGGTCAACAAATCTAAAGTGGAGTCAAACAGACATGGGATTATAACTATCTCATTTTACTATCTAAAGTCTGTTGTGATTGAGGGGGAGTAATTAAATTAAGATGTACTTGCCCTCTAAGACCCTAGTTTTTCTATAAAAACAAAGCTATTCTAAGGTAATATTAATTTTAGGAGCTTGGGATGATTATTAAAACTAAATTTCAAATCCCTTTTTACCAATATCTTAATCCAAATGGGGAACTCGACGCCAATGTTCCGGTAAAACTATCCCATGAAACCATTATCAAATACTTTCGCCTCATGAATTTAATTAATATATTTGATAAAAAAGCCATAGCACTTCAAAGGACTGGGAGAATGGGGACCTATGCTCCTATCAATGCACAAGAATCAATTGGTACAGCAATTGGTATGAATTTGGAAAAAAATGACGTTTTTGTCCCCTATTATCGAGATTATGCCACACTCTATCAACGCAATATCCAATTGTCAGAAATTTTAAGTTTTTGGGGTGGCGATGAAAGAAGCATGGCTTTTTCACAAAAAGCTCATGATCTACCCATTTGCGTTCCAATTGCATCCCAATGTTTGCATGCAGCAGGTGTCGCGCATGCTTTCAAATACAAGAGTTTACCGCAAATCGCATTTTGTACCATCGGTGATGGCGGTACTTCTGAGGGTGATTTTTATGAAGCACTCAATGTTTCAGGTGCTTGGAATCTCCCCGTTGTATTTCTTATCAAAAATAATCAATGGGCAATTTCTGTTCCTTTAGAAAAACAAACACGTTGTGAAACATTGGCACAAAAAGCCATTGCTGCTGGATTTGAAGGTGTTCAAGTGGATGGAAACGATATTTTTGCATTACACCATGTCTTAGAAACCGCTGTAGCAAAAGCTCGTAATAATGGTGGCCCAACTCTTATTGAAGCTTTAAGCTACCGTTTATCAGATCACACCACAGCCGATGATGCATCACGATATCAACCTGCTGCTCAAGTTGAACATGCACAACAATTTAAACCCATTGACCGCTTGAAAAAATACATCCTTCAACAAAATATTTTATCTGAAGCAGACATTGCTAAGATGATTGAGGGTTGTGAACAAGAAGTTGAAGCTCAAATTGAAATCTACTTGAATAACAAACCCCAAGCCCTTGAAAGCATTTTTGATTATCATTTTGCGACACTTCCGGATTATTTGATAGAACAACGTGCAGAAGCATTGGAGGAATTTTCTCATGCCCATGGTTAATTTAATTGAAGCTGTAAATCAAGCATTGGCTTATGAACTATCGAATGACGAGAATGTCGTCGTTTTTGGTGAAGATGTTGGCTTGAATGGAGGCGTTTTTCGTGCAACCGAAAATTTGCAAGCTCGATTTGGTGAAAGACGTGTTTTTGATACACCATTGGCAGAATCAATGATTGCGGGTCTTGCAATTGGAATGGCTTCCCAGGGTTTAAAACCTGTGGCTGAATTTCAATTCATGGGCTTTATTTATCCTGGATTAAACCAAATTATTTCTCATGCTGCACGATTTAGAAATCGAACACGTGGCCGACTGACCTGCCCTATCGTTTATCGCACACCCATGGGTGGAGGTATCCGTGCGCCTGAACATCATTGCGAAAGTACAGAATCAGTGTTTGCGCATATTCCAGGTCTGCAAGTGGTGATTCCCTCCTCACCTGCTCGTGCTTATGGTTTATTATTGGCCGCAATTAGAAATCCAGATCCTGTTATTTTTTTAGAACCTAGTCGAATTTATCGTCTTTATCGAGAAGATGTGCCTGATGATGGCAAAGCTTTAGAAATTGGCCAATGTTTTCAATTGAAAGAAGGCAGTGATATCACTTTACTCAGCTGGGGTGCGTCTATCCATGAAACATTACAAGCCGCCAATCAATTACAAGAGGAAGGCATTTCTTGTGAAGTTATTGATGTGGCTAGTATAAAACCATTGGATTTTGCAAGCATTGCGCATTCGATTGAAAAAACCAAACGTTGTGTCATCATTCATGAAGCAGCAAAAACTTGTGGCTTTGGTGCTGAGATCATGGCGCAAATCATGGAAAACTGTTTTCATTTACTCAAAGCCCCCGTGCAACGGGTCACCGGTTATGATACAGCCATGCCCTACTTTCAATTAGAAAAATTTTATATCCCAAGCGTTGAGCGAATCAAATCCGCAATTAATTACACCATGGAGTTAAAATGACCATTTTTTATTTGCCAGATCTTGGCGAAGGTTTACCAGAAGCAGAAATTCATGAATGGTTTATTAAAGAAGGGGACGAAGTCAAAAAAGATCAACCTATTGTTGCCATGGAAACTGCTAAAGCTGTTGTTGAGGTTCCCGCACCCCAAAGTGGCGTTATTAAAAAGCTTTATGGCGATAAAGGCACCCTCATTAAAACCGGTCAACCCTTGATGGAATTTATTAGCCAAGAAAAACCAAGTTCCTCAACGGTTGTTGGTCAACTCGAAGAACAACAAGATGTTGGCTTACAACATCTTCAATCAGCAGCCTCTGCAAAGCCTGGTTTACCGAAAGCCACATTCGCTGTTAAAAAGCTTGCACTTGAATATGGGGTCAACTTAGAAAATGTATTGGGTTCAGGGCCTTTTGGGGTCATTACGGCCGATGACATCAAAAAACATGCATCCACGCCCTCTAAACAAACTATTGCCTCAGAAGATGTTCGCGTCGAACCATTAATTGGGGTGCGTCGTCAAATGATGAAAACCATGCAACAATCTCATCAAGAAGTGGTACCTGTTTCTATCTATGATGAAGCCGACATTACCCATTGGAAAAAACCATTCGACATCACTGTTCGATTAATTGAGGCAATTTGTTATGCGGCATCCCAAGAACCTGGTTTAAACGCATGGTTTAAAGGCGAAGAAAAACATATTTTTAAAAATATAAACCTTGGGTTGGCTGTCGATAGCTCGGATGGTCTATTTGTTCCCATTATCAAAAATGTCAATCAACTCAGCAGTCAAGAAATTCGAAAAGAAATTGAGCGCTGCAAACAAGGGGTTGCAGATAGAAGTCTTGCACCCGATGCGTTTCAAAATGGTACCATTATTTTATCCAATTTTGGTCGTTTTGCTGGTAAATTTGCAAATCCAATCATCGTTCCACCGATGGTTGCTATTATTGCTGTGGGTCGTTTATTTGATAGCGTTGTATCAACAATAGATGGTTTTGCAGCACATACCAAATTACCAATTTCTTTAACCTTTGATCATCGTCCGCTCACGGGTGGAGAGGCTACGCGCTTTTTGGGTGCTATGATAAAACATTTAGAAGACTAACATCCTTTTGTAAGAAGGATGTTTTTATAAACAAGTTGTAGATGTATTAATTGAAGAGAAGTTAAATTTTGATAAGGAAATCAAAATGATGAACCTCATGCATTCATCGGAAATATCTTTGCGTTCAGCCGTTTTCAATGCTAAAAAAAACTTACAAAAAGGTGAAAATCTAGCAGAGAAAATCAAAACTCAAGC
>DHHZ01000049.1 GCA_002403515.1 Legionellales bacterium UBA4759
TCCCTGTTGAATGGGCGATCTTAATAAATGAAAAATTAATTTTTTTAAAAATTTATATAAAAAAAGTGATTCTTAGTTTAATTTTATGATTTTTTTGAATCTGAATATCAGTTTTATAGTTTAGAAATAATTTTTATTATGAAACCGAATGACCAAAGTATTTTTAACAATGCCAGTTTTTTATAAACTGACATTGTTCTCAAATCTTTAAAAACTAAGCCATGATTGAACGTTTTGAGGGCTTTAAAACAAAACACAAGAAAACGACGACAATTAAAGATAAAGGAAGTACAGCTAAGGCCTTTTGATAATCAGCAACTTGATAGAAATAATGACCATCTACCATAACACTTTGCCCACTCATATCGAGTATCCAACCCACAGCTGGCTGCAAAATAGCCCCAAATAGTGTCACAATCATATTGGTCACTGCAAATACAGTCCCTGACAGTTTAGCACCACTGACTTCTTTTGCCATGATAAATACGATTATTTCAGTAGAACAAAAAATTCCATAAAAGAATATCAAAGTATTGAGCATCCAATAAGGTAAACCTTGAACAAACAAAACAGCATAAATGGTGACCAATCCACCGATGGCGCCAACGATTAATGGAATAATGCGGTTTGCAAATTTATCAGAAATAAACCCTGTTAAAGGCGCGCCTACAGCCCAACCCATGAAAAGCATTGACATGCTGTGTGCAGATTGAATTTTACTCAAATGATGGGCCTGTTCAAGATAGGTTTGACCCCACAACTCACCAAAAACAGACAATGAAGTGTATAGGCAGGCACCAATCACACCCACTAACCATACTTTGTAAGATGAACATACCAAGAAAACTTCTTTAAAAAAAGGTTTTAAGGATATTTTGTGTTGCTGCATGTAATCTTGATTATTGCGCACTGCAAAAAAGATAATCAAAGTTAAAATACAACCAATAACAACAGATCCCCACAGTACAGCATCAATACCAACTTGAGCGACAGTATGCGTAATTTTCATTTCTGCATAGACATTACCCAACATGCCTAGGGTGGTCATTAATCCCGCAAATAATGAGAATAATTCTTTTGGTAACCACATGGTAGATAGGGTTAATACGCCAACAAACGCAAATGAGGAACCAAAGCCTACTAAAAACCGACCCAAACCAATTAAAGATAAAGTCGTATTAAAAGAAAACAAATAAGAACCAAAACAACAACATGCGCATGCAATCGTTAGCAAGCGTCTAGGACCAAAACGATCCATGAGCATTCCAACGGGCAACTGCATGGGTGAATAAGCAAAATAATACAACGCAGCAATCTGACCAAACATTGCCGCGCTGATATGCCCAAATCGAATGCTTAATTCGCCCTGGAGTATTCCAGGGACGATGCGCAATACAAATTCATAACAATAAAAGAATGCTGCAATGGTGCAAATGATTAAACCATACGTCAAACCATATTGAGATGCATAATTATGAACACGCTTTAGCATAAGTTTCTCGAATAAAGAATGTAGAAATAATTGCAAAAACAATGCCTACTGGAATAATAGTCATAGCTAAACGATAATCAGCCGCTGAATATAACCAATGAACTTTATTCAAAGCAACGCCTGCAGGAACATCCATTGAATGATGGTATTTCAAACTCATGTCTAATAAACGACCAACCATAGGTTGTAAGACCATAGCACCAATCATCACAATCATATTGGTCAATGCAATCGCAGTACCCGCCGCTGGTGCAGGACTTAATTCACGTCCAACTACGAATACGATGGTTTGTGCACTGTAAAATAAACCTAACACAAAAATACATAAGTTGAGCGTTTTTGAAGTTAAATCAGGCATATACAATATGACACTCATCATGATGGCTGCACCTGTAGCACCAACAATCATGGTGGGTTTACGACGTTGAATTCTGTCAGAAATTGCACCCATGGTTGGCGCACCAATCATAAATCCAAAAAACAACAGTGAATTTGCAAAGGCTGCTTGAGCATCAGTTAAATGATGCGCATGTCGCAAATATGGAATACCCCAAAGCTCTGCGAAAACGGTTGTGGGCAAATAAACCATACAACCATAAAAACCATTAATCCAAATCTGTTTATTGCGAATAATAATCGCCAAGTCTTTGATTTTTTTGCTCATTTTTTCAGACTCAGGACCATTAAACACGTGTTTAGGATGATCACAAACACCAAACCAGAGAACAATGGCTAGGATGATTCCAAAAACCGCACTCCAGTTCATGGATGGCTGCCAACCGACATGATTTACAGTGGCGACGATTAAATTGTCCCCCACCATCGCACCAATTGTTCCTAATGCAGAGGTCATGCCAGCGACCATTGCTAATTTGTTTTCAGGCAACCACATGGTTGCTAACTTTAATACACCGACAAACGCAAATGCTGAACCCATACCGACCATAAAACGACCGATAGCTGAAACCCCACTTAGATGTGTGTCTGTAAATAGAAAAGTACCGATTACACAAAGCATACAACCAAAAGTTAATAATCGTTTTGGCCCATATCTGTCCATGAGGATACCAACTGGTAATTGCATGGGTACATAAGCATAATAATACACCGCTGAAAGAAAACCAAAACCTGTTGCGGTTAGGTTAAAATGTAAACGTAAGGCATCTTCCATAGCACTGGGTGCAATGCGAAGTAAGTATTCATAAGCATAGAATAATGCGCCAAGCGCACAAACAAACCAGCCCAATTTCGATGATTGTTTAATTCGTTGAATAGCCAAGTTGAACCCCTTAAGAAAAAGTGGTTATTTTACTTAAACCGCCGATCATTAAGAACGACGGTTCACTCCTGTTGCAATTGCTGCTTCTGCTACAGCCCTAGGCACACGCTGACGTAATCTAGGATCAGTAGGTTTCGGCAATATATAGTCTGGGCCAAATTCCCATGCTTTTACATTGGGATAAGAAGCTTTTACGGATTCAGGCACTGGTTCATGAACCAATTGACGAATCGCATCAACGGCCGCAATTTGCATCGCTTGATTAATGCATTTTGCGCGCACATCTAAAGCCCCTCTGAAAATGTATGGAAAGCACAAGACATTGTTGACTTGATTTGGAAAATCGCTTCGACCTGTTGCAATGATTAAATCAGGTCGGGCTTTTTTCGCAACATCTGGATAAATCTCAGGGTTTGGATTTGATAATGCAAAGATAATTGGATTTGGCGCCATGAGATTGACATGCTCTGGCGTTAACAAATCTGGTTTAGCAACACCAATAAATACATCTGCATCTTTCAGTGCATCTTCTAAAGTACGACAATCTGTATTACGAGCAAAGGCAAATTTGTAATCATTCAAATCATCTCGACCTGTGTGAATAACACCTTTGGTATCCAATAACAGCATATTTTTCTTGTCTGCACCCAAAGCTACTAATAAACGCATAGAGGCAAGACCTGCAGCACCTGCACCAATACAAACAATTTTGGCATTGGCTAAGTTTTTGTTTTGTAACTCTAAGGCATTTAACAAGCCAGCAGCAACAACAATCGAGGTACCATGCTGATCATCATGAAAAACTGGTATATCCAATTGTTCCATCAATGCTCTTTCAATTTCAAAACACTCAGGTGCTTTAATATCTTCAAGGTTGATACCACCAAATGTCGGCGCTATTCGTTTTGCAGTAGCAATAAAATCTTGAGGATCTTTTGCATCAATTTCAATATCAAAAACATCGATATCAGCAAATTGCTTGAACAATACTGCTTTACCTTCCATCACTGGTTTACTTGCTAAAGGCCCAACATCTCCTAAACCCAATACAGCGGTACCATTGGTCATCACAGCAATCAAATTACCCTTTGTGGTATAACGATATGCATCACTTGGGTTTTGTGCTATTGCCAATACTGGTTCAGCAACACCGGGTGTATATGCCAGGGATAAATCCTCTTGTGTTTGTGTGGATTTACTAACTTGAACACTTAATTTTCCGGGATTAGGGAATTCGTGATAATTGAGAGCCCGTTCCTTCAAGAGAGTATCACTTGCCATAACTTACCTTCTCACTTATTAAATTATTTTTGAAAGAAACTACAGATTTTTGGCAACCCTGAAAGGGTCACCAAAATGAATATGCGATTAAGCTTGTTCGTTTTGACCAGCTTGATTTTGAGAAATTCTTGACTTATAACGATCACGGAAACGTTGTACACGTCCTCCAGTATCAACAAGCTTTTGTTTACCTGTATAAAATGGATGACATTGTGAACAAACTTCAATATTTAATTGTTGTGTAGCCATAGTTGAACGGGTATCAAACTGATGTCCGCAACTACAAGTAACTTTAACAACTTCGTATTTAGGATGAATAGCAGCTTTCATGCAACGACTCTCTTCAAATAAAAATTAACCTGTTTTGAACAGGATTGACTAAAAATGACTTAAGACAATAACAAAACTTCGTGAAAACGTCAATGAATTCATTATTTTTTTTTCTTTTCTCATGTGCGTTAATCACGCATTTCCATATCCTAAATCCTTATTTAGACAAACTTACCCATACCGGGGCATGATCAGAAGGTCGTTCATGTTTTCTAGGCTCTTTATCGATACCAGTACCAATAGTCATATCAACCAGTGGTTGGGTCATCAGAATATGATCGATTCGTAGCCCCATTCCCCGACGAAAAGCCGCGGCTCGATAATCCCACCATGAGTATAAATTATCTTCGTGAGGATGCTTCATTCTAACAATATCCGTTAATCCCTGTCTTAACAGTTTAGAAAAGGCCATTCGCTCAGGATCACTTACTAAAACCTGACCAAACCATTGTTTAGGATCATAAACATCTATGTCATCAGGGGCGATATTAAAATCGCCAACAACCACTAATTTAGGGTATTTTTGCAACTCTTCATGAATAAAATTGTTCATGGCATTTAACCAATTCAATTTATATTCATATTTGGGTGAATCAATGGATTGGCCATTGGGTATATAAAAATTAATTAAACGCGTGTCATTAACTGTGACTGCCAAAATTCTTTTTTGTTCATCTGGAAAATCTACAAAAGAATCTGAAACATCCGTCATGGGGTGACGACTGATCCAGGCCACACCATTGTAAGTCTTTTGCCCCCTAAAAATCACTTCATAACCAGCTTCTTGAAATGCTTCTTGAGGAAAAACTGAATCTTCTAACTTGGTCTCCTGCAATGCCAAAACATCGGTTTGACTATCTTCAAGCCAATCCAAGACCTGTGGCAAACGCACTTTTAATGAGTTGACATTCCAGCTCGCAATTTTAAACATCTTATAATCCTCGATAATCTATAACAAGCGGTGCATGGTCTGAAAATAATGGTTCAGGTACAATTTCTACTCGTTCAATCTTGTCTTTTAAATTGGGAGTGACCACATGATAATCAATTCTCCAGCCCACATTTTTTTGACGAGCTTGTCCACGAGCAGACCACCAAGTGTATTGCTCTGGTAAAGAATTTAAAACACGAAAAGCATCAACATAGCCCAACTGTCCAAATACTTCATCCAACCAAGCTCGTTCTTCAGGTAAAAATCCTGAATTTTTCTGATTGGTTTTCCAGTTTTTTAAATCAATGGGCTGATGTGCAATATTCCAATCACCGCAAATGATTAAACGCCGGTCTTTTTGTAATTGTTGAGAAAGATAGGTATAAAAATGACCTAAAAAAGCCATTTTTACCTCTTGGCGTCCCTCACCTGATGTACCGGACGGCATATACACGGAAACAACCGAGAATTCAGGAAAATTAAATTGTAAAAACCGACCTTCCTGATCACTTTCATGCATACCTAAACGGTTTTCAATAGAATCGGGCTTTCTTTTAGAAAAGATAGCCACACCACTGTAACCTCTTTTTTCCGCATCCTCATACACCACGTGATATCCAGGAATCGAGATAGCATCCAAAGATGCACATTCTTGAGATTTAATTTTAGTCTCTTGAATACAAATGATATCTGGGTCATTTGCTTTTACCCATTCAAAAAAACCTTTGCGTATCGCTGAACGTATACCATTGGCATTAAAGCTTACAATTCGCATTTATTTTCCCATTTTCAAAGCAACTTCAGCAATTCTTGCGCCAAAGCTTATCGCTAATTTCTTTTCTTCAGCACTGATTGGCATTTTGTTATCCACGCCAGCAACATGGGTTGGGCCATAAGGTGTACCGCCAGTTTGAGTACTTGATAACTCCTCTACGGAATAAGGGACACCAAGTAACATCATTCCATGGTGCATCAAAGGGAGCATCATAGATAGCAAGGTTGTTTCCTGTCCACCGTGCCATGAGCCAGATGAGGAAAAAACCCCTGCGGGTTTATCAATCAACGCCCCTTCAAGCCAAAGACCTGAGGTCGTATCCAGAAAATACTTTAAAGGTGCTGCCATATTTCCAAAGCGCGTAGGACTGCCTAGGGCTAAACCTGAGCAATCGCGCAAATCTTCTAAAGTGACATAAGGCGCACCTTCATTAGGCACGGGTGGCTCCACTGCTTCACAGACTGGAGAAATTGCAGGAACTGTGCGAATACGAGCTTCCATGCCAGAAACAGACTCAATGCCTCGGGCAATTAAATTTGCCAATTGTGCAACTGAGCCTGTTCTTGAATAATACAACACTAAAACATAAGGATTTTGTTTCATCATAGTATGTATCGTGATAAGTCTTCATCATCTACCAAAGCGCCTAAATGTGAATTCACATAGTCAGCATCCACATTCACCTTTTCACCAGATTTATCGGTTGCTTCAAAAGAAACCGTTTCCAGTAAACGTTCCATCACGGTATAAAGCCTTCTGGCACCAATATTTTCAGTGCGTTCATTGACTTGCCAAGCAACTTCAGCAATTCGTTGAATCCCTGATTCTGTAAAACTCAAATTCAGCCCTTCTGTTGCCATGAGTGCAACGTATTGTTGAGTCAATGAAGCTTCTCTGTCTGTTAAAATTTTTACAAAATCTTCGACATGCAGTGCTGTTAATTCTACACGAATAGGTAAACGACCCTGTAATTCAGCCACCAAATCAGAAGGTTTGGACATATGAAAGGCACCAGAGGCAATGAATAAAATAAAATCTGTACGAACTTGACCATACTTTGTAGTCACAGTTGTACCTTCCACCAAAGGCAATAAATCGCGTTGCACACCTTCTCTTGAAACATCACCGCTGTATTCACTTCTTTTGGCAATTTTGTCAATTTCATCGATAAACACGATTCCATTTTGTTCAACTCGCTCGATGGCTTTAACTTTAAGCTCTTCTTCATTAATCAGTTTTTGAGCTTCTTCTTCAATCAATAATTTGAAGGCTTTTTTAATAGGAAGCTTGCGAGTTTTGGTTTTTTGAGTACCCATTTGCTGGAAAAGAGAAGTTAATTGGCTTGTCATTTCCTCCATACCTGGTGGTGACATGATTTCAATTCCGACAGAAGCAACGGGCACATCTATCTCAATTTCTTGATCATCAAGCACCCCTTCGCGCAGTTGTTTTCTAAATAACTGACGGGTTGAAGTATCTTTTTCTGCCGAAGTCGCACCACGCGCAGGTGGTAATAAAGTATCTAGAATTCTCTCTTCTGCCGCTTCTTCAGCTAGTGTTTGTACACGCTTGACTGCAAAATCACGCTCAAGTTTTATCGCAACATCGACCAAATCACGAATAATAGAATCTACATCACGCCCAACATAACCGACTTCGGTAAATTTAGT
Source organism: Legionellales bacterium UBA4759 (assembly GCA_002403515.1). Lineage (GTDB taxonomy): Bacteria > Pseudomonadota > Gammaproteobacteria > Legionellales > Legionellaceae > UBA2653. The sequence goes on from DHHZ01000049.1 coordinate 7,759, forward strand.
GGCTTCTACTTTAATGAATGGAGCATCCGCTAATTTTGCCAGACGCCTTGCAATTTCAGTTTTACCAACACCTGTAGGCCCAATCATTAAAATATTTTTAGGCATGATTTCATTTCTGAGCTCATCGTCTTTGATATTCATTCGACGCCAACGATTACGAAGCGCAATGGCTACAGCTCTTTTGGCCTCTTGTTGACCAATAATAAATTTATCCAATTCAGCCACAATTTCTCGTGGGGTCATCATATTCATCATTTCACTTAACATATTAATAATCCAATTGTTCGATTGTCAGGTTGTGATTGCTATAAATGCAGATATCTGCTGCTAAATTTAAACTTTTTTGAACGATATCTTTTGCGGGTAATTCGGTATTTTCTACCAGGCCGCGCGCTGCCGCTAAAGCAAAAGGACCACCAGAGCCAATTGCAATAATACCGTGCTCAGGCTCTATAACATCACCGTTACCTGTAATAATCAATGAATCATTGGCATCTGCCACAGCTAATAATGCCTCTAAACGTCGCAATGCTTTATCAGAGCGCCAATCTTTTGCCATTTCAACGGCAGCTCGCACCAAATGACCTTGATGTTTTTCAAGCTTTTGTTCAAAACGTTCGAATAAAGTAAATGCATCCGCTGTCCCCCCAGCAAATCCAGCCAAAACCTTGTCTTTGTATAAACGGCGAACTTTGCGGGCATTACCTTTCATCACAGTGTTACCCATGGTGACTTGACCATCACCACCAATGACAACTTGATTATCACGACGCACACAAAGAATTGTTGTTCCACGAAATTGTTCCACAAGAATTCCTTAATCAATCATTAAAATAACTTCTATTCACTTAACTGCTAATATGGAGATTAAATCCAAAAAATCAAGAGAACACGATGAAAATATACGCATTCATCTGATAAAAGCAATTTATCAATCAAAGTGAACAAAAATATTGCACTGTATTTGAGGTTTGATATATAATCGGGTACTAGTCATGATATTTAGGCTTTTTATGCAAAAAATTAACGAAAAACTCATCACTGAAATTAATAAACTCCAGGATTTAATTCGTGCGCGAATTGAAGCCGAAGCGAGTCGAAGAGGCTTTGGTACAATTCAAGGAACACTGGATAATTTAGAATTTAGATCAAATCCTACTTCTCAAAAAATATCTAAAATAAAAGAACAGTTATCCGGTCGATTTCAAAAAAAACTTGATTTAAACCTCATCTATGAAGCTAAACAACTGACCTTACGCACTAATAC
>DHHZ01000053.1 GCA_002403515.1 Legionellales bacterium UBA4759
CGAATCCCCTTGGGGACGCCACACTAATCAAAAAAACTTGTATCCCATTGTGCCGTAAAATTATCAGCATATAACTTTCCATGCAAACGTATTGCAGAATCATCAGTTAAATTAGCAATCGAATCACAAACAATCCGTTCCAACTGGCCTGGTTTTTTTACATGACGCAGATTCTCTCGACTTGACATGTCCAATAAGCGCTCAGGGTTGGATAAAATCGCCTGGTAAAGATTGATTAACACATTTTGACCGCCATATTCCTGTGCTCTTGCTGGCGGTGAATCAATAATTTGATTATATACTTGTCGAATAAAAAACTTTAATAAACGATGTGCGGGTTTGGTCAGTTTTGCTTGATATTTTAAAAGTGGGTGTTCAAATTCTTCAAGCTCTTGAACTTTAACAGCCGTAACAAAATAATGAACCAAAGCACCAATGGTTTGTTTTTTTTGGGCGGGATTGTCCGAAAAGAGTCCTTGCAAAATTTCACTGGCATTCAAAGACTCTATATTTTGCATCAACGCGATAAACTCATTGGATTCAAAATGATGACGATGAATTAAACGCAAATGAATCGCGTCTTCTAAATCATGCACACCATAAGCAATATCATCAGCGATATCCATCAATGAACAATCAAAACTGTGATAAAGCGCTCGATTTTCAGAAACACTTTGGAAATGCTTGCGGTCTTGATTTGAAAAAGCTTCTAATATCCATTGAACAAGAGACTCATCTTCATCGTAGTAAACTTTGGGTGAAATCCATAATTCTCGATTGGCTTCATTCAATAAATTTTTGGAAACATCTAAATTTAAAACACGACGAGAGACCGGGTATTTCAAAATACCCAATAAAGTGCGTCGAGATAAATCCAAACCATGTGGTGCATAAGCTTTTTCCAATTGACTTACCAATCGTAAAGTTTGAGCATTGCTTTCAAAACCACCATAAGGATATATCAAGGCATTTAATGCGGCTTCACCACCATGACCAAAGGGCGGATGCCCCATATCGTGCAACAAACAAATGACATAAATTAAATCATCAGGTGGTAACCATGCTTTGACCGCTTCAGAGTGCGCCAAATGATGCAGATGGCGCACCAAACTCGTACCTATAGATGCAACCTCCAGAGAATGTGTCATTCGAGTTCGATGAAAGTGACCAACATGTCCACCATAAATTTGAGTTTTTTGTTGCAAACGTCTAAATGCCGCACTGTGAATGACGCGTGTTCTATCACGTTCATATGGCTCACGATAATCATTCGGACCTCGTTGTCTATTTTCACCAGATACTCTTGCTGTCCACATTTTTTTCCCCTTTAAACCTCAAGTTTATCAAAATTTAGTCGTTAATTAAAATATCTACATCAGATAGGATTTAAATGATGAACATGAAATTATCCATTGTAGCCTTGACTACTATTCTTCTAAACGCTTGCTCCTGGAACAGCCCTGACTCTCCAACACGTGAAATGGTTTATCCCATTGACAATCCTTATCAAAACAGTGAGATGATGTATCGAGAACCAGCGCCTTTACCAAAATTTGTTAAAACAGCAGAAGTACCTCAAACCCAAGTAAGCGCTAAAAATTTAGATTCAGAATGGGTCAGGAAACAAAATCCTCAAGACTATACCATTATGATTGCTTCAAATGATCAACCCTTAGGGATCAGTAAAGCGCTCATGGAAGTACCTAAAAATCAAAGATCTGCTGCAATTAAATATTCCCGAAATGGTAAGACTTTCTACACGGGTGTATATGGTAACTATATGGATGCCAATATGGCCAAAGAGAACTTAGAAAATCTGCCAAGCGATGTGAAACAAGAAGCTTCGGTAGTGCAATGGAGTCAAGTTCAAAGGTTATATGATTTGTAAAACCATATCGGCATTGACTATACCAACTTGGCTCAATTTGGACATATGTAAGCTCACAATTTTAAAGCTATATTGCTTTTGCATAGCCCAAAGCCATTGCATCAGTCTTTGTTCATCAATGGTTTTTACAGTGAGTTTCAATTGGTTATTGCCTTGCTGCTCTAAGCGAACATTTTTATATTGGGGTAAAAGATTTTTCCAATTGTTCGACAAAATATCTAATAAATCGGTTATATCGGTAGCTTTAGTTTGAGCCTGCCAATTGGCGGGTAATTTTTTTAACAGTAAAATATGTTTCATTTGCACTTTTAGGCGCGAATTTTGAAAATGTAATGTTGACGTGACTATTGTTAAAAAAAACAACCAAAATAATATGCCCAATAAACCCACCAAAACTAAAACTGTTTGTTGCGGATACTTTTTTAAAAAAGCCTTAATCTCATCCATTAGGCCCGTCCTTGTAATTGAAGAACAACCCTGACACCGTTGGGTATGGTTTGTACTTGGGATTGCAAAATTTTGATATTCTGTCGAATTAATTTATTTTTTAATTGTTGTAAAGAATTAATGTTTGGTAATTCTAGGAATAATTGCATTTTATTTTGTTCAAACTTAATTTGTTGAATCTTAATTTTTGGTTGTATGGATTTTTGTAAGGCAATCCAAATACTCCAAAATTGTTTTTTTTGAGCTTGTTGTCTTTGATATGTCGCAAGATTTTTTTCAAGAGCGCCTGTTTCTGTATTTGAAAAAGCGCGAAACTCTTTTAAATTTTGAAAATACATTACGGTATTTTTACCAAATAAAACAAGAAATACTAAAGCAATAAAACCCAAGGCGCCAATGATTACTTGCGGAAAATATTTTTCAATTTGTTCGGGTTGAATATAATTTTTTAAATCAAAGTGTTGAGAATTTTGGTCTATATTCACAGGGGCTTGCTCTGAAAATCGCTGTGCCATCCACTCTGGCCATGAACAGCCAACAAATTGAGCGCCTGGAAAATCAAGTTGAAACTGAGCGTAATAAATATTTGCCTCAAACGATTTATCTTTAATCCAATTCAAAAACAGTTGATGAGGTAAACAACCATTGTGATCATCGGAACGTATTAGTGCATCACCCCGATTCAAGATAAAAACCTCGCGGGGGTTCAATGCAAACCAATCTAGGGTGATACCCGTAAATTGAATATTATGATGAGCCCAAAACTGTCTAACAGAATCTAGCCATGATTTATCCCAGATAAATACATTGTATAAATCTTGTGATGCTTTTTGATAAAACCACCATAAATTGGAAAAATCTTGAATGACGCGGTCTTCTAATGTTGAAACAATTGCTGCGGGAATATCTTTTGCGCTTAATTTGGGTAAATTGACCTGGTGGATGGTACATGATTTGGCTGGTAATACCAGCCAAATGGTATAGCCTTGTTGGCTTAACTGAGCGATACCTTCAACGGTTAATTCTTGTAAAGGATAATGAGCGCCCACAACAGCAAAAGAGCCATCGGGGTGCTTGTCTTCCCACAACACATAGACCGTTTCTTGAGTTGTCATATTATACTTTATTCGCAATTGATTCCGATAATAAATATACTGCCAATCCGTACAAGGGACTCGCATTATAAGTTAATATAACATAAAAATTAGGATATCCAATCCAGTATTCGCTGCCTTTGGTTAAATTCATTTCTAATAATCCTGCGGTATTAGGATGCATCCAAAGTGTTGAAACTGGGGAAATCCCGCAACGGGTTAAATCACGATATTGGTATGTTGCCTTTTTCAAATTTGGAACAATATTTTGACACAAGGTTCTTTTTAACTCTGCTTTTTGAGCGATAACTTGATTGGGTTTCCAGCCATGTTGCTGCAAATAATTCGCCACACTTACAATAGCATCATCTGAATTATGAATAATGTCAGGTGCGCCAGATCCTTGATATTTCACTGCCCAACGACGATAACTACCTGGCATAAACTGCCCTTGCCCCATTGCCCCTGCATATGAGCCTAATTGTGCGGTAGGATTGAGGTGATATTCATGACACATTTTTAAATATTCTTTCAACTCATATTGAAAATATGGGGCACGTTTGGGGTAATAAAAAGCCAATGTGCTTAAGGCATCCAATACTCGAAAATCACCTTGGCGTTGACCATATAAAGTTTCTACCCCTAAAATACTCACAATGATTTCAGCAGGAACCCCATAATGTTTTTCTGCATATCGTAAAGTATTGCGATGTTGTTTCCAGAATTGCGCACCAGCTTGCGCTCGCGAATTGGTTAAGAATAATTGAGAGTACACATCCCATGGCTTTGCTTCATACGGTCTATCCATTTTTTCTAAAATATCTGGACGAAATTTTGCAGCACGCAATGCCAACTCAACCTCAGAACGACTTAAATGTTCTTTTTTTACCAATTCATTAATAAAAGACTGAACTTGTTGTTTTTTTAACAGTTGTTCATCTGCATGTGAACTTGCAACATGTGCTAAGCAAAAAAAACCAAAAATTTTACCCCATTTACGCATCTTATTATTCCTTAATTCATACAAAAACTTATGCATGATAATCATGGCGGTAAATCACCAAATTTGCAACTTTCCTTTGAACGAATCAATAATAATAGCGTACCGATTTTTAAAAAAAATATTGATACTCTAAATTTATTCTGATATATTTTTTTTCAGTTTTTTTGCCAGGTTAATCTCTAAATTTTCGAATTTCGTGTTAACTTTGCTTGCTTAATATAGATTTTTATGTTTACAAGGATTTTTGTTTTTCTTTTATCTTCGTTGGCAATGGTTGTGAATAGTTCATATAGTCTTGAAAGTTGGCGAGACCACGGCACATTTTATCTCACAGCCGGTGGCGTTTACTCCTACGTCTCTTATTCTGATAATCCTTTAAGTTTTACCGCTGGTGGAAAAACTTATCCTTACAATCCCGAGAGTGATTATGATAGAAATAACTTTGGGATGCGCTTTGGATTCGGTAATAAATTTATCAAGGAATTGCCATTTAGCTATGAATTTGATTACAACCAAACTTTTAAAATTTCCAAAAAAAGTAATGATTTTAATTATGGTATTGCTACAAAATCTCTAGTAGCAACACTTATTTACACTTTAAATCCAAAAGATCGATTAACCTTTAGCGTTTCTGGCGGTGCCGTAGCGATGAGTGTGATACAAACCATCGATAGTGAAAAACCTGACCTATTCTATCGAACAAGTAGCTATTCCACAGATATTGACCCTTTTGTGGGGGGCGCAATTTTATATCAAATAAATGATAAGTTTGCTATCCGTGCAATCGAATTTGTTGATATTAGTACCTACAATCGAAGCCTTAGCGGCAGAGCTGTAACCCTGCTGATGCTAAATTATTACCCAAGCTAAATTAAACATCAGATAAGAATTTTGATTAGGGCTAAAAAATATTTATAATTAAATTATTGAAGTAAAACCTTTTATCAAAATTCTTATTCCTTTTTTACAAAAAAAACCCAGATGATCTATTGTCAATTCGCTTTTTAAGTTAAAATATTCTCATTTGATTTAAGAAGTTCAATGATTTTGAAAACACTATCACACATTCGTAATTTTTCTATTATTGCCCATATTGATCATGGGAAGTCGACCCTTGCAGATCGTTTTATTCAACATTGTGGTGGACTCTCTGAACGCGAAATGTCTGCACAAGTTTTAGATTCGATGGATATCGAAAAAGAGCGTGGTATTACCATTAAAGCCCAAAGCGTTTCGCTCAACTATAAAGCCAAAGATGGAAAAACCTATCTTTTAAATTTTATTGATACGCCAGGACATGTTGACTTTAGTTATGAGGTCTCTCGTTCTTTGGCTGCCTGCGAAGGCGCTCTTTTGGTCGTTGATGCTGCGCAAGGTGTTGAGGCACAGACTGTTGCCGTTTGCTACACGGCCATTGATCAGGAATTAGAGGTTCTACCTGTATTGAATAAAATTGATTTACCCCAAGTTGAACCTGAGCGTGTTACTCAAGAAATTGAAGACATCATAGGCATTGAAGCCCATGACGCCATTCGCACCAGTGCCAAAAGTGGTTTAGGTGTTGAAGATGTTCTAGAGGCTATTGTTCATCGCATACCAGCTCCAAAAGGTGATGTAGATGCACCCTTACAAGCACTGATTATCGACTCTTGGTTTGACCCTTATTTGGGTGTGGTTTCTTTAGTACGTGTTGTGCATGGTGAAATTCAAAAAGGCGATCGCTTGCGTGTAATGTCTACAGGTCGTCACTATGATGTTGACCAAGTTGGGATATTTACACCTAAAAGAACGCCCAAAAACAAACTCAGTGCTGGTGAAGTAGGCTATGTGATTGCAGGCATTAAAGAGATTCTTGGTGCCCCTGTGGGTGATACTCTTACCCTGGAAAAAAATCCAGCACAAGAATCATTGCCTGGATTCAAACAGGTTAAACCTCAAGTTTATGCAGGTCTTTTCCCCATCAATGCAGAAGATTTTGAGGCTTTTCGTGAAGCATTGGCAAAATTAAGCCTCAATGATGCTTCCTTATTTTATGAGCCAGAATCCTCTGAGGCATTAGGCTTTGGTTTTCGTTGTGGATTCCTTGGACTCCTGCATATGGAAATCATTCAAGAGCGATTGGAGCGAGAATACCAATTAGACCTTATTTCAACAGCCCCTACTGTGGTTTACCAAATCGAGACTACCAAAGGCGAAATTAAATTGGTAGACAATCCTGCCCACTTGCCGCCTATTCCACAAATTAAACAAATGTTTGAACCGATTGTTCGCGCTAATATTCTTGTACCCCAAGATTATTTAGGGGCTATTATTGGTCTTTGTGTCGAGCGTCGTGGCGTACAAGTGAATATGACCTACAGTGGTCGACAAGTCGCTGTAACCTACGATATGCCCATGAATGAAGTAGTCTCTGATTTTTTTGATAAACTCAAATCCATTTCACGTGGTTATGCTTCTTTAGATTATAATTTCATACGATTCGACCCAGCAGACTTGGTCAAAATGGATATTTTAATCAATGGTGATAAGGTCGACGCGCTTGCTGTGATTGTACATCGTAGCCAAGCACAAAGCCGAGGACGTAACCTAGTCGCTAAACTAAGAGAATTGATTCCTCGACAAATGTTTGATATAGCTATTCAAGCAGCTTTAGGAAGTCACGTTATTGCCCGTGAAACAGTCAAAGCTCTTCGAAAAAATGTGACCGCAAAATGTTATGGCGGTGACATCACTCGTAAGCGTAAACTTTTAGAAAAACAAAAAGCTGGTAAAAAACGTATGAAGCAACTGGGTCATGTAGAAATACCTCAGGAAGCTTTTATGGCCGTCTTTAAAACTGAAAATAAAAATTAAAATAAGGCTTAAAATGAAAAGCTCTAAAATCAATTTTTCGTCATATATATTTATTGCAATCATCGTTGCAATATTTATATATTCACAAAAACATACGATTAACTTTGCACTGCTGTTGGTCATTGCAATTATCATCTCAAGATGCGCTTATTTATTTCAGCATGCTTATTTAAAAAACAAGCCTCTGGCCAATGAAAAAACCCAAAACCTACTTGAGGAAACCAGTTCTTTATTTCCATTATTGGTGATTGTATTTGTGCTGCGGTCTTTTATTGTTGAGCCTTTCCGCATCCCCTCTTCATCTCTTGAGCCAACACTCCAAATCGGTGATTTTGTGGCTGTCAATAAATTCGCATATGGTATTCGATTACCAGTGATTGAAAAGAAAATATTTGGTACAGGCTCCCCTAAACGTGGAGATATTGTTGTATTTCGCTGGCCGCCTAATCCAAAATTTGATTTCATCAAACGAGTGATCGGTTTACCAGGTGATAAAATACGTTATGAAAACAAACAATTTTTTATCAATGGAAAAGCAGTCAAAATCAATCCGACCACAATGAGTTTTGATAAAGGAAATAGCAATATTCACGAATTCATTGAAGAATTGCCTGGTCAAACTCATCATATCTATCAAAGAGACAATGTGGCTGCTTTTGATTTTAGCATCACAGTCCCAGAAGGCCATTATTTGGTCATCGGCGACAATCGTGATGACAGCGCTGACAGTCGATTCTGGGGTTTTGTTCCAGATTCATATTTACGTGGCCAAGCATTTGGAATTTGGATGAGCTGGGATGGTGAAAAACATCGTATTCGATTTAATCGAATTGGTAAGGCTATTCATTAATGGCTAATCATTCGTATAAAACCTTGTCTGAAACGCTAGGTTATACATTCAATAATCCTGAACTAATCAAACAAGCATTAACCCATCGAAGCGCTCATGTTCTTCATAACGAACGTTTAGAGTTTATTGGCGATGGTGTGGTTAATCTTGTGATTGGTGAGGCACTATTTCACGCGCATGCCCATCAACCTGAGGGTGAATTATCACGCTGGCGAGCTGCTCTGGTACAAAGAGAAACATTGGCTGAGATTGGCTTAGAATGGGGACTAGAAAATCTCATCATTTTAGGCCCTGGTGAAAAAAAAACCGGCGGTCAAAATCGTCCCTCCAATTTAGCCAATGCTGTAGAGGCTATTATTGGTGCCATTTACTTGGATGCCAATTTTGAGACTGTGAAACAAATTATTTTGAAAACTTTTCAGAAACGTTTAAGTTCTCCCCATATCGAAAGCCTGCAAAAAGACCCCAAAACTCAATTACAAGAATGGCTACAATCCAGACAAATTCCGCTGCCCACTTATGAGCTCATCAAAACAACTGGAGAGGAACATGCGAGCATATTTCATATGGAGTGTCGCATTCCACAACTTCAAAAGATTGCCCTGGGTCAAGGTTCTAGCAAAAAGCGTGCAGAACAAGATGCAGCTTCACAAATGCTAAAAATACTAAATCACTAGAATCTATAGAAATCCAATTTTTTTACCACGATAGCACGTTATAAAAATATTCTTCTATACTTAATTTGTATTATTAATTAACAGGAGTTTCTAATGTTTAAACAAATATGTGCTGTAATTTTTATTTCAACATGGGCTATGTCTGCTTTTGCATTTGGTCACTTGTGTAAAAACATAGACGGGAAATTGTGTAACGCAGCAAAAAAAGACTGTCACTGTGTCAAACATATACCAGGTGAGAAATGCAAGAGGGCTGATGGTAAAGGTTTTTGTAGTAGAGGCGCCCAAGACTGCAATTGCATGGAAGACAAGCGTCATCCCGACACTAATTAATCTATTGTTGTTTAATTAAGCCTCTTCTTGAGGCTTTTTCTTTATCCTTTTTAAAAACTTCGTTATGATAGACCTAGATTTTAAAAAAGGATTTTTGCTTATGTTTAAAAAATTTTCATGTATAATTTTTGTTATGGGATTACTTTGTGCTTGTTCTAACCTAAAACACCCTGACGATTATGGTGAAACAGGTAAAAACACAGCAGGAAGCACCTGCGCTTATGGCGTTGGTGGATGCACCCCAGATGAAGATAAATCTGGTGATTTTATCAATTATTAAGAATTAAAAATGTTAATTATTGCCACTCACAATGCCCACAAACTTCAAGAGATATCTGAAATTCTTGCGCCATTGCCTTGCATTGGTGCAAAAGATTTTAACTTTCCTGAACCAGAAGAAACAGGCCTGAGCTTTATTGAAAATGCGCTTATCAAAGCCCGTTTTTTAAGCCAACAAACACAAAAACCTGTTATTGCAGATGATTCAGGTCTAGTGGTACCAGCACTTAATGGCGCACCAGGTATTTACTCTGCTCGTTACGCAGGACCCAAAGCCAATGATGCGAGTAATAGACAACTACTCCTTACTAACATGCAAGGCATTTCTGAGCGTTTTGGTTATTTTTACTGTGCCATGGTCTATATAAGACATGCTTTTGACCCTAGTCCTCTAATTGGCTTAGGTCAATGGAATGGTAGAATTATTGAAGAAGAACGCGGCTCTAATGGCTTTGGTTATGACCCTATATTCTACATTGACTCACAACAGTGCACGGCTGCTGAATTACCTGCAAAACAAAAAAATAGCTTGAGTCATCGCGGCCAGGCCCTTACCCAATTAAAACAACAATTAATACATCATGGCATCCTCTCAATACCCTAAAATACAAATTTCATCTCCCCACCCTTGGGAGCTAGAAGCACTTTATCAGCAAGCCCAAATTTTTTATAAAAAACAAAATTGGTCATCAAGTTCTGTTTTTTTATACTACATTCATCAACACGCCCCTAACTTTACCAAAGCACTCTTTCAACTGGGTGTGACTCAAATGTCTTTATCTTACTGGGCTGGCGCGCAATATTGTTTTGAAAAACTCAGAGAGGTTTATCCTTGGGACCCAGATATCATCTGTAACCTTGGCATCATCTATTGGAAACAAAAAAAATTAAAAAAAGCTTTGATTTTTTTTAAATTTAATCGAAAAAATCACTCACACCATAGTGAAACCGCCATTAATTTAGCCAGTCTTTATGTAGAATATAACCATCATGCAAAAGCCATTCATCAATACAATGATATACTCTACCATCATCCAAAACGCACAGAAATCCGATTCAATTTAGCCGCATGTTTACAAAAATTAGGCTTTCACGACAATGCAATATTTCACTATCGTGTCATTTTGCAAGACCATGCTTCGCATTATGATTCATTGTATAATTTAGCCTGTGTTTACTGGAAACAAAAAGATATTAACGCCTCAAAATTTTATCTTGAACAAGCTCAAAAGATTCATTATTCAGAGCATATCGAATTCATGTTAAAAACCATGCTTGATAAACAAGATAATTTTGAAAATCATCAAGCCTATGTCAAAAATCTTTTTCAACTTTATGC
>DHHZ01000069.1 GCA_002403515.1 Legionellales bacterium UBA4759
TTGAGTATTTTCAAGGTATGACTGATGACAGTTCAAATATCTTTTTACAGTCGATGATGATTAATGCTATGGGTGATGGCTTAAAAGACTATCAGGCATTTACTGATAGCACGGCAGGCATTATCAATAATCAAGTGACTAAGTCAGAAGTGCAACATCGCTACTCATGGGCAATTGCAGGTGAAAAAGCCGCTTGGTTTTTGCCCATACTGCATAGCGTATTACTTATCATGTTATTTGCAATTTTTCCCATCATTTTAGTGATGACAACACTTCCCAATGGCGTGCAAATTTTTAAAGGCTATATGCAGTTTTTTATTTCCCTGCAGTTTTGGCCGGTCTTATTCGCGATTTTAAATTCAGTCATGACTTTTTACGGTCAATATAAGTCACAAGGTTATGGGGCACTCACGATGGTGAGCATTGAAAAAATGGATGAATTTCATGCTGATTTGACCGGGGTGGCAGGTTATTTGATGTTAATGATCCCATTTTTAGCCAAAGGTTTGATTTCTAACTTATCGGAAGCCTTTAATAATCTGGCAACCTCAATGACCAATCATTTACAAGGCTCTGCGATGAGTGTTGCAGGGGAGGCTGCTGCAAGTAGTTTTAGCTTTGGGCAAAATAGCTTTTACAACACCAATGCCAATAACTTCTCAGCGAATAAACATGATAGCAACTGGTCGCATTTCCATGGTATGCGTACTGAGCAATTGGCCTCAGGTGTCACTAAAACCCAAACGGCAAGTGGGGATACGGTATTTGATGCTGGGGCAGGTATAAGCAAGGGAGCGGTTTCTTTGCACGGCAGTGAAAGCTTAATGGCAAACCTGCATGAATCTTATGATAAATCAAAACAAATAAGTTCCAATGCGCATCAAGCTTATCAAGAAGCACTTACCCAATCGGCGCATCATGCAAGCCAGCTATCACAATTATCAGGCCATGATATGCGTTTAGGTCAAGGAATCTCCGAGGGCGAGACAACCCATTTCCAAGAATCTTTAAGCAAAATGAAACAAATTGCCAGTGATGTTGCCGAAAGAACTGGAGTTTCGCAAGAAGAGGCGATGAGTTCATTATTAAGTGCAAGCGTTGATGCCAGAGGCGGGGCTAAATTTTCTGTACTTGGCTTTTCAGCCGGTTTAAGTGCTTCACGTTCAAATACCAGTTCTGATCATGCCAAAACCTCTTCTGATAATGGAATTAGTGCTCGAGAAGCCAAAGATTTTAATGAATCATATAATCAAGTGAAACAATTTGTCAGTAATCATCATTTTGATGAAACGACTTCAAAAGGGTCTCAACTTTTGAGTCAGTTGGGTGACGATATTAGGAAAGCTGAGACCGCCAGCCGCAATTATGACATATCTTTAGCGCAAAGCGAGCGCATCAGTCATGCCGAAGCTTATGTGAAAAGCCATGGCGACCAAATTAATTCGAATCTTGACCAATCTTTTGCCCGCTTTGTGGCAAGCAAAGTTGGTAGCAAGCACCAACAAGAGCTTTATGCAAACCCCGGAAGCATGCAGGCTATTTCAGAGCTTAATCAATTAGGTGATGCTTTCTTGCAGGAAAAGCGTGATGAAATTATTGCCCAATTTGGAGGTGCGCAAAAAGAGCAAAATATAGAATCATCCTATCAATCACAAAAGGATTTGGTGCATCATCGAAAAGATGAAATGCTTCAAAATTATCAAGCTGAGGAATTGCAAATCAAGAAAGATGCCAAGACTCTTGAGCTTGATTTTAATGAAAAAGAGCGCAATGCTTTATATCGAAATGTTGAAAAACACTCAATAGATACTCATTTTGCCTTGCAGGAAGACAAGCGAGATATGAGTGATAAGAAAAGTAACTTTGAGGACAAGACACATGAAAATATTGAGCTTGTTAGAAACGATGCCAGAACAATAACGCCACAGACATTAAGAAAAATTTTAAAGGAGATAAATCATGGATAACCAAGAATTAAAACAAGCAATTATTGATGATATTGAATTTTTAAAAACGGCTAAGATTGGTATTTTGGATAAAAATATCTATTATTCAAGGCTTAAAAAATATGCTTGGAGTGCATTTGCTTGGATGTACTTTCCTACTCTTATCATAGGGTTTTTAGTTTTTATATTCACGACGAAAAGTCACCTGAGACATGATTTTTTAGCAGATTATTTAATAGATTGTGTTATTGCGAGTTTATTGATGCCAGTTTTTGCTTTAGTGGCGTATTTTACCAAGATCATGAATTGGATTGTGTTTGAAGAGTTTCTTTTGCCGCATTTAAAAACAAAAGACATGATTCGCGCGTATTTAAGAAAATTTATAACGCTTGCCTTGAAGCTTTATTTAGTATGGCTTGTGATTGGTATGATTTTATGCGGCTTTGAATCAACATCAACAGTCGTCCTGCAATTACTCGCATTTGTGGGTTTGCATTTCATTATGTATTTGATGGTTTATGCAGAACTGAATCGAATTGGCGCATCGGTGTTTTTTGAATATTTATCCAGTTTTTTTGGTAAAGAAACCAATCGACTATCATTGAAATAATCAAAACATTTTAGGAAGTTTTTTAAGCACTTTTTAAGCAGTGCTAGCCACTGCTTTGTCCAACACAAGGAAAAAAACATGCAACAAGAACCTAAT
>DHHZ01000001.1 GCA_002403515.1 Legionellales bacterium UBA4759
AAATTAAAGGTGGAGTTAGCCACATTAATTAATTGTTGTAAGCTAATGAACTCAGCATTATCTAATGCTTTGGGTAACTTTTTTAGAATTTTTGCAAGGTTTTGCGAAAGGAGCGAGGTATCATTGAAGTCAAGCTCACCTTTAAAGCCAAAAGCGTCTTTTTTATATCTGTAGTTGACGCGAGTAATTTGATTATTTTTACTTCGGTTAAAGAAGATACTGATTTTTAGAATCTCATCTTTGTTATTGGGATTTATGAAAGCACAGGTGTAATGTACATCGCTTGAGTATTGATAGTTCTTTTCAATACTAAAATGATGATTGTGAAAAACAAGACCATGAAAAAATTGTTTTTGTGGGCTATTAGGTTTTTGTCTATTGGCCGGAAACTCCAAGTAAAAATTCATGAGACAATATCCATGGTGTTCATCATTGATAACATGATTGATTTGTCTATCTGCCAATTCCCCTTTTTGAAAGAGAGAATGGATGTAATGATAAAGACCGCTTTTGGATTGATTCATTTTCTTCTCATTGAAGTAAAATTCTCATTTTATGTCTTTTTTTTATACACTTGCAAGTGTTTTTTGAAAATAATTGTAAAAAAAATATACAAATTCAAATATTGTGCTAAAATTGAACATGTAAGGATAAATTCATTATAAGGAGATTTCAATGAAGAATATTCTTAAAACCTGTTTATTGGTAAGTTCACTAGGTTTTTGTTTAAATTCCCCACTTTTTGCAACCGATGTTGTAACAGACTCCTTAGAGGATACTGGTAAAGTGGTACATGGTGTCTTGTTTGGTTGGGGAGAACCATGGAACCCAGATTATCTTGTTGAAGATATGAAAACAGATGCCTGGACTTACTTAGATGGTGTACCTATGGGTACTAAAGTCGATGACCCATCTTATATCCATAAAGATTTTAGTAATTATTATGGAGATAAGATTACTGATTTGCATACCAAGAAATCAGGTATTATCACCGGTGTTAAGGACCAAGGAACCATGGATTCAGTAACTCGCCATGGCAACACAGTTCGTTATGAGTATGTAATTTTTAAAATTAAAAAATAACACTGGTGATTAAACCCAGATCGTTTTATGATCTGGGTTTTTTTTATTTTATGAAATCCAATCTCTATTTAATTCTAGGTGTTCTTTGGTCTTTGGTATGCAGAAAAGACTATCAAATTCAATCTAGTGAACAATGGCAACAAGAGCTTGATGCCCTTAAGCACCATCCTTTAGCGCTTGATTATAGCCCAATGCAAGTCTCTGATGCGCAATTTTTCATGAAGTATCTAGATAAGCAGCTCAATCAAAATAAATCAAATATCATCGATTTACACGCTTTTGAAACCTATCAAGCTATATCTATTCTCAATCCTGAGGCATGGGAGAAGTTTTTTCAGGAAAAACAGCACAATAATCAAACCTATTGCAATACCAAGCCCTAGTCATTTTCCGAATGAAAAAATTGTAAAATGGCTTCACTGTTTTCTAAAGTTTCATCAAAACCAAGATTAAATATCTCTGTTGTGAAACTTGATTCAAACAATAGAAAGCTTGTGAGGTCACCAGATTGTTGGCCTGCACCAAAAAAACTCAACAAGGTTTTAATGGCACTTGGAATTTTATCATAGTTATCCATGGCAAGTTTCGCCAAGTCGACGCTCGGACGAAGATGCAGAGTGTCTATTTGACGCCATGCGGTATTTCTTTTGTTCCACATTGAAACCATGTCTTGAATATCATTGAGTTGATTGACGATTTCAATATCTCTATCCAGATTATCTTGGAATAGACTGTTGAGCATACCACCTAAGATTTGAGCAAAGCCGATGTGGCTTAATTTGTTTTTTTCGACCATGCCCATGGGGTGTCTGTTACTGATAATTAATATTTTTTGTGCTTTTGAGCTTATCGGGCCCCGCAAGGGTGAAATTAACCCCATACTACCATCCCCAAAAAATTTATCATCGATGCTTATCGGGGAAAAGAATAATGGTAAAGCTCCAGAGGCAAGGAGGTGGTCTACATTAATCTCTGTAGTGTTAGAAATATGTTTGTAATGTTGCCAGTGTTTAAAATCAGGGTCATTTTGTTGGCAAAAAGAAATGTTTTGCTGGGTATCATAACAAGAACAAATTATTTCTAAATTTTTTATCAGACCTTTTTCAATATTTTTAGAGATTTTTTTAAAATTAATATGTTTATTTAAGTACGCGCGTAATGGCGTTGTATCCAATAAGTACCCAGCCTTTCTTCTTTCCAAAAAAAGTAAGCCAAGGCTTCGCATGACGGATTTGGTAATTTCATAGTGATTGGTGCTAAAGATATAAGAGCTTTTGATGGTTGACCAAAGTTCTTCGAGTTCATCAACAGCTTTTTGAAAATTATCTGCATGCTGGGTTAAAATGCAGGCGTTTACACACCCAGCTGAAACGCCAGTAATCAGTTCGAAAGGAACATGGGGTGTTTTTAAAATGGAATATATTCCCTTAATCACGCCCGCTTGATAGGCCGCTCTTGCGCCGCCACCAGATAAATATAAAGCATTCTTGCTCATGAAATCAGTTCACTACTAATGAAATATGGATAACTACCTTGTTATGACTTTATTATCTGGCTAAGCGAGAGGCCTGTCAACTTGGATTACGGATTATTGTTTTTTCATGCGACTAGCATCTTTTGTAAAATAAATTTATGCTACTTGGCAAAGATATTTTGGGTGACAATCATGAAACAAGTTTCAAAAGGGACATATTTATTACCACTCATTGGTTTTATTGAGTTTTTTGAACGATTTGGTTTTTATACCTTGCAGGGTATTATGGTTTTGTACCTTTTGAAAGTACACCATTTCTCTCATGATGAGGCATATCATATCTTTGGAGCGTTTTCTGCCTTGCTTTATGGATTTGTAGGTATTGGTGGATGGTGTGGCGATAAAGTTTTTGGTCCGAAAAAAACCTTAATGATAGGTTTGGTGGTGATGTTATTGGGCTATTTAGGCATGACCTTTTATGCCAAGGTTGCTTTGTTTCCAGCATTAGCGGCAATATGTCTTGGTAATGCCTTATTCAAAGCCAACCCTGGTGCGATATTGGGGCATATGTATCAAAATGAGCCTGCCAAATTACATTCTGCGTTTACTATTTTTTACATGACAGTGAATATGGGAGCGCTTTTGGCATTGATTTTAGGCCCATATCTTTCTACAAACTACAGTTACTCTTATGCGTTTGGAGCAAGTGCTATTGGAATTTTTATTGCAATTTTATGCGTTGCCTTTAAGCACAATATTTTAAATGTTGCCCTAAACAATAAAGAATTTAAACGAATTAATCCAGCCATTGTGATAGCAGGAGGAATTACAATTTTAGCCTTATGGGGGTTAATGACTTTCTTACTGAGATCTTATACCTGGGTTATTTTGGGTTTAAAAATTGTGATTAGTTTGGTATTGGCTTTGTATTTAAAAATTTGCTGGAAGGAGCAAGGACAAGTTCGCTACAGAATGTATGCGGTAATTATTTTAATGCTTGAGGCTGTAATATTTTTTACCCTTTATCACCAAATGCCAACCTCTATCAACATGTATGCCATTATGCACGTGCATCCACAAATATTGGGTTGGACCTTTGATGCCCAAAGTTTTCAAGCATTAAATCCTTTTTGGATTATTATTTGGAGCCCATTTTTAGCAAAATTTTATAATAAAAATGCCTTATCTCATCGGCCATGGTCTATTTTCCGCAAATTTACCATGGGCATGTTTTGTTGTGCCATGAGTTATTTTGTATTGTATATATCGCAATTTTTTGCGGATAGCGAGTTTTATATCTCAGGTCTTTGGTTAGTATTGAGTTATGTTTTTCAAAGTTTGGCAGAATTGTTTGTTTCTGCTTTGGGTCTTGCCATGGTTGCTGAACTCGTGCCTGATTATCGAATTGGTGGTGTGATGGGCATGTGGTTTTTAACATCCGCAGTATCAGGATTTACAGGGGCAAAAGTGGCCAGTTTAACCGTTGTCCCTTCTGGAGTAGCTCATTCATCGATGGCTTCTTTGCAAGCATTTGGACATGTGTTCGGTGGGATTACTGTGGTTCTTTTTCTAGTTTCTGCGTTGATGTTTTTATCCATTCGTTATTTAGAAAAAATGGTAGAGGCTTGAGATGTTGTTTTTTTATAAAAAAAGATTGTTTTTGGTAGTTTACTGAATTATAATAGAGCACTTTGCAAAATTACTGTATAGGTCCACTGCTCGTGACAAATTCTAAAGAGAACATGTCTTTTTTCAAAAATTATTGTGGAAGCCATCCCAGCGCTATTTCATTTAAAACCTTTTCAGATTCGGTATCGGCTGATCTTGAGAATGTAATTAAAGAGTTAGACCGTATTAAAAAACAATCTGAACAAGTTGTAAATGATTCGACGCAAATTGCTTTGTATAAAACTCTAAGTGTTTTCGGTGGGATTTATGCTTTTTTTGCTGGTTTCGATGGCATGCTATCGGTTTTATCCATTTTATTTCCAAGCCTAAACACCAGTTTAATGATTTCTCTTGGTTTGGTCGCATCCTTTAGTGCATTGGGGGTATTTTTATCTCGAGATAGACAATCCATTGCAGAAGCACTTGAAATTCAAGAAGAAGAAAAATTAGATACAATCAATGATTATCTTTTTTCACTAGAAAAATATTACAGAAGCCTCTACATAAAAAGCTTAAAAGAAACTGACAATTTTGAAATCATGGAGCATTTAGACAGTATGCTGGCGTTAAGAGAGCTTCTGGTAAACAAATCAAAATTGAATGAAACCTTAGCAAATCAATCAATGAATTATATACAAGCACAATCTGTTATAGGAATCGGTGCAATTTTATTTTTTAGCGATGGATTTTTTATTGGGCAAGGTCTGGCCTTATTAATTTCACAGTTTTTGCTGGTCAATAGTGCGCCTTTAGTACTAGGCTTGTCGATATTTTTAGGTCTTATGGCTTTATCTGCTTATTGGTTTGTCGAAAGACCTTATGTTGAAACTTATTTGTATCAAGAGTTATTGACCGATGAGAAAAAAGTGCAAGAAAGCATTAGTCATTTAGACCAAGAGTTAGAAGTATTAAGTAAATTCAAAGCTTTAGCTACCCGATAGCCACCAACATTCGCCCATTGATTGCTCAATGGGCTTTCATTTTAATTTTTGCAATGTTTTTGTAAAGCTGCAACTGCAGGAAGGGTTTCGCCCTCAAGAAAAGCTAGAAAAGCGCCGCCACCTGTTGAAATGTATGAAATCTCATGAGTCAAATCGTATTGGTCAATGGCTGCAAGTGTATCACCGCCTCCTGCAATACTGAAAGCATCACTATTTGCAACCGCAATTGCTAAAGCGCGAGTGCCATAAGCAAATTGTGGAAATTCAAAAACGCCAACGGGCCCATTCCATATGATGGTTTCTGCTTGATTAATTTTTTCTATGTATCGGTGTATGGTTTCAGGACCAATATCAAAGATTAAATCATCGCTGGCAATTTGATTTAAATTTTTGTTAAATGCAGGACAACTCTCACCAAAATATTTCCCCACCACAACATCTGTGGGTAGTGGGATTTCGCAGTTGTGCTCTTTGGCATAATCGAGTAAGTGTTTTGCCTCAGCAATTAACTCAGGTTCACATAAAGATTGTCCGATTTCAAATCCTTGGGCTTTTAAAAAAGTATTCGCAATGCCGCCACCAGGAATCAATACATCAACTTGTTCAATCAATTTTTTTAATAAAGATAACTTTGATGAAACTTTGGCCCCACCAACGATGGCAACAACAGGATGTTTAGGGGTTTTCATTACATTTTCAAGTGCTTTAAGCTCTTTGACCAGCAAAGGACCTGCAACTGCAATTTTGGCAAATTCTGCGATGCCACAAGTTGATGCATGCGCACGATGAGCAGTTCCGAAAGCATCCATCACGTAAATATCACCCAAATGGGCTAATTTTTTAGAAAGTTCAGAATCATTGGATTTTTCGCCAACATTAAACCGAACATTTTCTGCAATAACCAACTCACCGGGTTTGAGCTCCACGCCCGATAGATATTCAGATACAAATTTGACGGGGTAATCCAGACGTTTGGCAAAATAATCAGCAACTGGTTTTAGTGAAAATTTCGCTTCAAATCTGCCTTCCTGAGGACGCCCCAAATGAGAAAGCACTAACACTGCTGCATTGGCCTCCAAAGCTTGTTGAAGGGTTGGCAGAGCGGCTTCTAGACGTTGCTCACTGGTAATGAAACCATCTTTAATAGGAACATTGAGATCTTCGCGGATAATGACTCGTTTTTGATGAAGATCGATATCTTGCATTTTGGGATAATTCATTATACACCTGTTAACAATTAAACATTTGATAGGCGGTATCTAACATGCGGTTAGCAAAGCCCCATTCATTATCGTACCACGCCATCACTTTGACGAGATTGTTCATGACTTTTGTTTGTTTTAAATCTACGATCGCCGAAGCACTGTGATGGTTAAAGTCACATGATACTAAAGGTAATTCGTTGACACATAAAATTTTACCATCAGCGGCATTGCGAAGAATTTGATTCACTTCTTCAACGGATGTGTTTCGGCTTGCGGTAAAGGTTAAATCCACAGTCGAAACATTCATCACCGGCACTCTTAAAGCAAATCCATCCAGTTTGCCAGCCAATTCAGGCATGACAAGTCCTATGGCCTTTGCAGCACCAGTTTTGGTTGGAATTATCGAATGAGCAGCAGCTCTTGCCCGTTGGAAATCTTTATGGTTACCATCGAGTAACAATTGATCTTTGGTGTAAGCATGAATGGTATTCATCAAGCCCTGTTCAATGCCTAATTTTTGATGCAGTGGTTTAACCACAGGTGCAAGACAATTGGTGGTACAAGAGGCATTTGAAACAATCACATCATTGGTTTTAAGAATTTCATGATTAACGCCATAGACGATGGTTGCATCGGGGTCTTGCGCGGGTGCAGAAATTAATATTTTTTTAGCACCAGCATCGATATGACGCATCGCCTGGCTTCTATCGGTAAACGCACCGGTGCACTCTAGCACTAAATCTACATTGTAATCTTTCCAAGCACATTTTTCGGGTTCTCTGCTGCTGATGACAGGGATTTTATGTTCATTAACGACCAGATGGTCCCCCTCAATTCGAACAGTGCCGTTGAATCGTCCATGTGTTGAATCAAATTGTGTGAAATGGGCGGTTGATTGAATACCGGCTGAATCATTGATTGCGACTATCTCAAACTGATGTGTTCGATTTTCTTCAAATATAGCTCGTAATACACAACGACCAATACGGCCATAGCCATTTATTGCAACACGAATACTCATGTTTATTCTCCAAACATCTTTAGTGAACGGAAACAATACCGTTTTTTAATAATAATTGCTGACAAACTTTTAAAATGGATGGTACATCAAACCCTAAAGCGGTTCTAGCATCTTCTGCTGGAGCGGATAGGCCAAAATCAGATAAACCAACGATTGCGCCATCAAGACCAACAAATTGATACCAATAGGCTTTTTGAGCAGCTTCAATCGCTACCCGTTGACGAATTTTAGAAGGCAGTACAGCCTCTTGATACTCTGAAGATTGTTGTAAAAAAACTTCAGGGTTTGGCATGGAAACCACTCTTACTGCAATTTGTTCTGCTTCTAACTTTTTGGCAGTCTCAATGGCAATACCAACTTCAGAACCGGTCGCCATTAAAATAATATCGGGTGTTTTGCTAGCTTCATAAATAATGTATGCACCTTTTTGGATAGCTTCACTGTCTTGTTTGGTTTGTTTAATTTCCATGAGGTTTTGTCTTGAGAGCACCAAGCAGCTTGTGCCTTGATATTCTAATGCGGCTGTCCACGCTACTGCAGTTTCTAAATTTGAAGCAGGTCTCCAAACATGAAGTTTGGGGGTGTATCTAAGCATGGCCAAATGTTCAATCGGTTGATGGGTTGGTCCATCTTCACCAAGGAAAATAGAATCATGGGTGAGAACATAAATGACTTTCAATTCCATCATGGCGCTCAAGCGAATAGCATTGCGTGCGTAGTCGGAGAAGACTAAAAATGTCCCGCCATAAGGAATAATGCCTTGATGTGCCGCCAGGCCATTCATGATAGCTGCCATGCCAAACTCTCGAACACCATAATGAATATAGTTACCCACTTGGTGAGCGTTGATTTCTTTGGAGTCTTTTGTTTTGGTATTATTCGATGGCGTTAAATCTGCAGAACCACCTAATAACTCAGGCATTTGAGGGACCAATTGCTCTAGACATAACTGTGAAGATTGTCTTGTCGCCAGTGGTGATTTGAACTGTAGCGCTTTTTCAAAAAGATTTTCTTTGATATTTTGCCAAGCATCGGGTAAGTCGCCATTGATGCGTCGTAAAAATTCTTGATAATTTTCACGATATTTTTGCATATAATCCAGACAAATATTAATCCAAGCATTTTCTTCTGATTGTCCCTTTTCTAAATCAATCAGTTGATAAATTTCCTGCGGGATTTCAAATGGCTTGTCATGCCAATTTAATTTTTCTTTCAGTTGAGCCATGTCATTGGCATCAAGTGGAGAACCATGAACTTTTGCTTCACCTTGATGAATTGAGCCCAGGCCAATAATGGTTCGGCAAATGATAAGCGACGGTCTATTTTTTTCATTTTGACAGGTTTTTATGGCATCAAAAATAGCTTGATGATCATGCCCATCGATTTCTAATATGTGCCAATTGTAGCCGGTAAATCTTTGAATGGTTTCTTCTTTGATATGAGCTGGCGCACTGCCATCGATGGTAATACCATTACAATCATAAAAGGCAATTAACTTATTGAGTTCTTGCTCCCCTGCGAAAGAAGCGCTTTCATGTGAAAGTCCTTCCATTAAACAACCATCGCCTAAAAAAACATAAGTGTAGTGATCTACCAATGGCAAACAATCGGGTTTGTTAAATTTTAAGGCCAATTGCTTTTCAGCCAAAGCCATACCAACGGCATTGGCTAAACCTTGGGAAAGAGGACCTGTGGTGACCTCAATACCGGGGGTGTGATGTTTTTCAGGGTGACCAGGTGTTTTTGAATGTAGTTGACGAAATTGCTTAATTTCTTGTAATTGCATATTATAGCCAAAAAGATGCAACAATGCATATTGAAGCATACAACCATGGCCATTTGAAAGTACAAAACGGTCCCGATTAAACCAGTAAGGGTTTGTGCCATTGAACTTTAAAAAATGTGTCCATAGAACTGCTGCGATATCTGCCATCCCTAAGGGCATCCCTGGATGACCTGAATTTGCTTGAAATACAGCGTCAATACTAAGTATTCTTAGTGCTGTTGCAATTTTTTGTGTTGCATTCATAAACGTAGTCGTTAAATTTAAAAAAGAGTTTATTCTGACTGGAAAATTGAATTGCATCAAGTACTGATGAAATTGATAAAAAATAGCTGTTTTTTATTGTAACTCTTGATTTATTTATAGTTCAGGATGTATTATTGGGCCACAATTTATGATTCTTAAGTTCCCTATGAAGGATGATAAACATCCCTTTCAAATAATTAAAGATTTAGCACGAGTTATTCTTTTAAATGCTCAAGGTTCATCTAGTCCAAGAGGCTGTAAATATAGTTTATTTGTTATTGAAGAAAATCAATCCTATGAAGAAAGCTCTTTGCCCGCATCCCGATGTGAATCACCGCTTAAGAATAAGGAATTAGAAAAGTTTCAACCTGCGGTTAGTCATGCGATATTGGTCAATCCATTAGAATATTATGAAGATTTTAAGAGTTTGTTTTTAGAGTTGTCATTTTTGATCAACGAAAAAGATAAAAGAAGTTTAAAAAACTTAAATGAAAAAATTAAAGAAAAAGCCAACGAGAATAATTTAGGCAGAGTTTTGGGTGCATTTTGCGCATGGCAACAAGAAGGCTCTTCGCCTCATGTGAATGCTCTACATAATCCCTATTCAAAATATTTTAGCCTAACATCAGAAGATAAAAGACGTCGTGAGCTGATTATTCAATGTTATTTATATTTGCTTGCTTTGGAAAAAGTGCATTTTGATTATTTGGGTTTAGTGGATGATCCGATTTTAAAGAAATTGTTCTCCCAAGGTATTGTTTTAATGGGCTTGGTGCAAATTTATTTTCGCAATGAACCTCAAGTCCTTGATTTCGTATATCATATGGGCATACCGCTTGGTGTTCAATATGACAATTCTTTATTAAATCTTCATCGCGGAAAAGATTTTTCTTACATGCGCCCCATTCGCAATTGGACAGCAGATATCAATTTATTTCGTTTAGGTACAGCGCGTTTTAGACGTTTCTTATTAAGTATTCAAAATTTCAATTATTTTCAGGATTTAAACTGGTGGGTGCTGATTGTTGACCCCTATATACGTTTTGGCATGAGTATTATCAATTTAATATATTTTATTCCAAGAGTATTGTCGCATATTTTGGTATTCATAAAGCATTTATTCATGGAGTCATGGATGAGTCCTTTGGAAAAAGACCTTAGTATCTCGCAACGATTTCAAATTCAATGGAACAGACGTTGGGAAGCATTGTTTAGAGATGCTTTATGGTTAATCAATGGGATTTTAAATTTTTATGTACTTCTTGATGCATGGGGCGCGTGGTCACTGCCGATTAATGCATTTATTCAATTTATAGAAGTTTTATTAAATGTTTACTTGTATCAACAATTTTTGATCCAAAAAAATGAAAGTATTCAATATTTCAAAGAAAATGCCTTTTTGAATGTAGAGGTAGAATTTGCCAAAGAAAGAAAATTATTTTTATCAGAATTAAAATATCGATTATTGTTAGAAGAAAAAAGTGTTTACATGCGCATGATAAACTCTATTTTAGTACTGATTAGTAATGTTTTAGTTTGTGCAAGTGTTGCGGCGATTAGTTTATATTTACCTTTATTAGGTTCTATACTTGGCGTTTTACTAACCACCATACAATGGGTTTCTCGTTTTTCATGGGAAGAAGAAAAAAATGCGTTAAAAGAGCCTTTTGAGTTGCCAAAGATTTATCCAAAAGAAACGCCTCTCAAGGCGCTAGCCAAAAAAACTCAGCAGGGCGTAAGCGCCTCAAAAATGAATTTAGGTTACAATTAGATTGGCATGATGGGACGTGTTTGTTAAGCTTAAGTTTTTCAAACTGAGGTTTTATCTCATGTTCGCTTCTTTAAATGCTAAACAAATACCAGAACAATTAAAACAATTGTTAGCTCTTCAACGCCAAGCCTTGGAGCATAATATTCAAACGGCAAGTCCGAAATCTTTATTGAGTTTATTAAATGATCAGGCAAATCATTTGGAAAAATTTTGGTCACCTGTTGGGCACCTGAATTCGGTAATCGGTTCCAAAGAGTGGCGTGATTGTTATCAAGAATGCCTGCCTTTGTTAACAGAACATGAAACCTTTATTTATCAAAATCAAAATTTATATCAAAAACTTAAAGATTGTTCTGAAATTTTAACCATTGGCGAAAATAAAATGCTCAAGGATTTTTTGTTGGGTTGCCAATTGTCAGGTATTCATTTAGATGATGAAAAAAGACAGCAAGTGAGGAGTTTGTTTGAGAGATTGGATGAACTATCTCAACAATTTCAAAATAATATTGTCGACTCCATGAAAAAATTTCGTTTTCATACCCTTGATGTTGCTCAATTAGAGGGTATCCCAGAGCATGTGATTTTGAATGCGCAAAAAAAAGCTCAAGATGAACAAGTATCTGGTTATGTTTTAGGTCTAGACCAACCCACCTATATTGCCGTTATTACCTATGCTAAAAACCAAAAATTAAGAAAATTATTTTTTAAAGCCTATGGAACACGTGCTTCAGATCAAAGTGATTATGATGGAAATCAGTTTGATAATACCGATATTATTCAAGAAACATTAGAAAAAAGACAAGGCTTAGCAGAATTGGTGGGCTTAAAAAATTATGCCGCCTATTCACTAAGTAATAAAATGGCTCAAGAGATTTCACGGGTCGAGAATTTTTTAAATCGATTAAAAGATGAAGTCAAACCGATTACAACTCTCGATGTGCAAGAAATTAAGACCTTTGCAAAATCCAAAGGATATGAGAATGCTTTAGAGCCATGGGATATGGCTTATTTTATTCAAATGCGTCAGCAGCAACTATTTTCTATCGATCAAGAAGCTCTAAGAGATTATTTTCCGCTTACGCATGTGATGAAAGGTCTGAATGAATTATTTTTACAATTATATGGCTTGAGTCTTGAAAAAGTTGCTATTAATGACACTTGGCATTCGGATGTTGAGTGTTACCAATTAAAACAAAAGGATAAAATTATAGGGCATGTTTATTGTGATTGGTTTAGCCGAGAAGGTAAAAGAGGTGGGGCTTGGATGGATACCTTACAAACACGATGCCGATTAGATGATGGTTCTATTCAACTCGCCATTGCCACATTAACCTGTAATTTTGCTAAACCTGCGCCACAGCAAGAGCCCGGTTTAACCCATGAAGAATTGCTCACATTGCTTCATGAATTTGGACATTGTATGCACCACATTCTCAGCGAAGTGGATGAATTCTCGGTGTCAGGGGTCCATGGTGTTGAATGGGATGCGGTGGAGTTACCCAGCCAATGGATGGAAAATTGGGGTTGGGTTGAACAATGGTTGAAAATATTTAGTCGACACATTAAAACGCAAGAAACACTTCCTCATGAAGTCTTTTTGCAATTACTCAAAGTCAAAAATGATCTGATAGGCCTTTATTTAAGCCGACAAATTTTGTTTGCAAGCTATGATATTTTTATTCATTCTCAAAAAGCACCACAAAGTAAAGATGAGGTGCATCAACAATATTTATCACTATTGAAAGAAATCGCTGTTTGGCCTGTTGATTTCAACCAGCGGTTTCCTCAGAATTTTTCGCATATTTTTGCAGGTGGCTACGCCGCTGGTTACTACAGTTATTTATGGGCGGATGTTTTATCCAGTGACGCTTTCGAGTGGTTTGCTGAAGATCTTCGAAAGATTTCAGAAAAGGGCAGTCATTTTAGAAAAGAAATTATGTCAAAGGGGGGCTCAGTCTCTGCACTCGATGCATTTATAGCTTTTCGAGGTCGAGAACCTGATCAAAATGCTTTATTGCGGGCTTATGGTTTAGGGCAGTCTTCATGAAAAAAGAAATTTATGACATCAGTGTTGTTGATGCCAAAGGTAATTCTCAGACCTTAAATGACTATCGTGATAAAGTCATGTTGGTCGTCAATGTTGCCAGTCGGTGTGGTTTTACTAGGCAATACGCCGCTTTAGAGCGATGGTATAGGGAGTATCAAGCCAAGGGTTTAGAAATACTAGCATTTCCCTGTAATCAATTTGCAGGTCAAGAGCCTGAAGACAATGCCAAAATTCAAGAATTTGCGAAAAGTTGTTTTGCGACAACTTTTCGGATTTTTGCCAAAGTCGAGGTGAATGGCCCACAACAAGCACCCATTTATCAGTATCTACAAACCCATCTGGAAAAAAAGCTTTTTTTTAAAAATATCCCATGGAATTTTACAAAATATTTGGTTAATCGAAAGGGGCAGGTGGTGTATCGTTTTTGGCCAATTGTTCCACAATGGTATGTTGAAAAGAAAATTCAACAGTTATTGATAGCTTCGTAGCCAACAATCAATAGAATATGGTATAATTATAGTTGGGGGGCGACCTTGGTTTCGACGTGGGTTGCAAAACCAAAAGTGCATGCAGAGCCTGAGTAAGCTCTTAAATCACGCTCAATAAATATAAATGCAAACGATGCATACTTCGCGGAAGAAGCTTTAGCTGCATAAGCTTAAACTTCTGAAGCACCGTGTGAGGCCTTAAACCCTCATCCCGATGTCCAAGTCTCGCTTATTGGGTTTGACACATCGGTCATATTAGATAAGCTAGTGTTTGCTGTCGTCTGGTCAGTAAATGCGAACTCTTACAGACTCGCAAGGTGAGGTTTTGGGAATAGCACCTGACTTTGTTAAAACTAAGCAATTCTACTAAGCATGTAGAGCTGATGGCAGAGGGCTTGCGGACGCGGGTTCGATTCCCGCCGCCTCCACCAATCTTTCTAATCACTAATGAATATCAAAGACCACCAAAAACCCAGTTAGCACAAGGGGTTTAAGTGGTTTTTTATTTAATCGAGTTGTCTTTGGTAGTCCTCACATCCCGCAGCAATTTTATTCATAATTTTGCTGCGGGATGTGAGATTAAAGGTAAAATAATATAAATAAACACGTTATTTGCAATAATCTCCAATAAGTACTATAATATACATATTATCGGAGATTATTACAAATGTCTGTTGATCAGTTTTTCTTTGAACACCCAGTCTTTCGGCATGAGGAATTTGCTCAATTCAAGTCATTTCATGGCGAAATCTCTCCAATATCAGTAAATACAGCATTAACCTATTACGCAAAATCAGGCCAAATAAAGCCTATTCGCCGAAAACTGTATGCAGTTATTCCTCCGAATCAAACTGCTGACAGTGTACTCATAGATCCTTATCTTGTGGCGGGCAAAGCTACTGAAGATGCCGTAATTGGCTATCATTCAGCATTGGAATTATTGGGTGTGGCATATTCGAGCTTTGGACAATTGACCTATATTACTCAGCAAAAAAGCAAACCGTTTGATTTTGATGGCCATTGGTATCAATCGGTTGCGGCATCGCAAATATTACAAAATAAACAAGCGGCAAATAGTTATGTTGATACTGTAAACCGGCAAGGTGTTAATATCAGGGTGACCAATGCCGCTCGCACCTATGTTGATGCACTGGATCGGATCGAGCTTTGTGGCGGATGGGAAGAGGTCGTTCGATCACTCAGCAGCCTTGCGGTTTTGAATATTGATCAGGTTATTGATTATTGTTTAATGCTGAACAATGCTCGACTCAATGCAAAAGTGGGATATTTTTTAAGTCAACGTCAGGGAGCTTTTGCTGTTACAAAAGAGCAATTGGCTCCTCTGCTTGCAGTAAAGCCCAAAGTTGCTCAATACATAACAGGGGTATCCGGCGAATCATTTCAATTTGTTAAAGACTGGAACATCTATTTACCTTTATCTGTAATCAATCAATCATGGGAAGAGCCTGATTTTGAATTCTAAAGAACAGCTGATTAGTCAAGCACGAGCTGGCGGTTATAAACCTGAAATTCTGGAAAAAGTGTATCGGCTGCTTGATGTATTTCAGCAAATCATGGCAGTTCCCTTCCTACAAGAGCGTCTGGTTCTAAAAGGTGGAACGGCACTTAACCTGTTCTGTTTTGAAAAGTTGCCAAGGCTGTCTGTGGATATCGATCTCAACTATATCGGAGCACTTGATCGAGAAAAAATGCTGGAAGAAAAACCACTGATTGTGGATGCTGTTGGGCAGATCATGTCGCAAAATCAATTTGAGCGCCATCGTGCACCTATGAAACATGCTGGAGGAAAGATGGTATGGTTTTATCCAAGCTTACTGGGACAAAGGGGGTCTTTGGAAATTGATATCAACTTTATGTATCGACAACCGTTATTTCCAATCGGTTTAAAATCTCCAAACATCGAAGCCTACAAAAGCCTCAGCGGCCCAGTTCTTGATATTCATGAGTTAGCAGCTGGTAAATTATCTGCTTTATTTGATCGAAGTGCGAGCCGGGATTGGTTTGATGCGCATTACCTATTAACCCAGATACCTATAGATAAAAATAAGTTAAAACTTGCCTTTGTCACCTATTTGGCAATGACCAAGATTGAGTTTTCAAAGCTTGTTCCAGATCAAATAGATTATGATTTAACAGATTTGCGCAATCGATTGGTTCCCGTAATGCATCAGCTCTCTGTTTCAAGAAATACAAGAGAATTAAAGGAGTGGGCGACTGCACGAATAAGCGAATTAAGACAGGAGCTGTCAAGCATATTACCCCTTGAAGAACATGAGATTTTGTTCATCAATAAAATTCGAGACGAGGGGATTATCTCGCCTGAACTCATCACCAATGATCTGGAAATATCACAAAGAATTAAGAATCATCCGGCAATTAACTGGGCGATGAAACAGCGGTAACCCATTATGAAAAACTACCCAATATCTGCCCAAAAAACAGAGGTACTTAATATACCCCAGTAATAACAACAAGTTACCAAAAATTCTCGCGGGTTCTATTCCCGCCGCCTCCACCAATCTTTCTAATCACTAATGAATGTCAAAGACCACAAAAAACCCAGCTAGCACAGGGGGTTTAAGTGGTTTTTTATTTAATTGAGTTGTTTTTGGTCGTCTTTAATTGGCTCAAAAATCACCCAAAATTAAGGATATTATACCATCAGAAAATTTTTTGCGACAAACCCCTTTTTAATCAGCGTCCTTAAATAAGATTTGCATGAATTTTGTATTGATATATATTTTTTCTCTTCCAATTTCTATTTCTTTCAAAATGCCCTCACTAACAAATTTCTGCAGATATTCGGCAGCAGTTTGTCTTTTCACTATCCCTGCATCTACGACATTAGAAATTCTACAGTAAGGTTGTACAAAAAGAAGTTCTACTAATTCTCTTGAATATATTTTAGGTTGTTTATTTTTTACATACTCCACAGTTTCTTCCATTAGGCCGACAATGTTCTTAATCCTATTGCAAGTCCATTGGGAAGTGTTTGCGACGGCATTTAACATGTAAATAATCCAAGACTCCCAATCATCCTTTAAAGTTACATTTAATAGATTTTGGTAATATTCTTTTTTATGCTTGATAATATAACGGCTCAAATAAAGAACAGGTATGGTTAATAGTTCTTGCTCGATTAAATACAATATATTTAAAATTCTTCCCGTTCGGCCATTCCCATCCGTGAATGGGTGAATTGCTTCAAATTGATAATGCCCTATAGCCATTTTTATTAATGGATCAATATCATTCTTTTCATGTAAAAATACTTCCCAATTATGAAGCTTTTTTCTTAAAAGCGCCTCGCCCTCAGGTGGAGTATAAATTATTTCTCCCGTTGCTTGATTCGAGAGAGTAGTTCCTGGAACCTTTCTTATTGGCATTTCAATGCCATGCAAGGTTGAACATAAACTTTCTGCTAAGACCGTATTTAATGGTCGAGATTTAATAGATTCAAAGCCTTCTCTTAAAGCGGTTCTATAACGTAAAGCTTCTTTTGTAGCTGGATCTATATTAGTTTCGGAACTGCTATTTGCGTATTGAAATAACGTATCTGTTGTAGTCACTATGTTTTCAATCTCTGAACTTGCTTGTGCTTCTAGCAAAGGCAAAGAGTTTATTAGAACGCTTTGGTTTGGTAACATTTCTGCTGCTTTTCTCAGCTCTGCTAATGACGCACGTGCTTCAATACACACTTTCAGTATTTTTTTAGTTTCTATATCCTGTTTGGGAGGCAAGAAGTGGGTCAAAAAATTA
>DHHZ01000032.1 GCA_002403515.1 Legionellales bacterium UBA4759
GAATTTGCCAACTGAAGTGCTGCTCTCATGCCAGCACCACCGGCTCCAATAATTACTGCATCAAATGTTTGACGAGGCCATGCCATCATTTTACCCCCACAATATCATAAAAAACCAAATCATTAAGCTCATCAAACTTAATACGATAAGCATTTGAATTGGTAAACGAATCAATGTCGATTTCAAATAATCAGTTGTCACAGTCCATAATCCAATCCAGGCATGTAAGACTAAACTGACCATCATTAAAACATTAAATACCATAAAAATTTTGCAATGTACCCAGGTATTCCATTGTTCATATGTTACATGTTGATGCGTGATAAAAAAACCAAACATGAGCACCAAATAAAAACCCAATATGATTGCACTAACACGCTGTATTAGCCAATCTTTTAAACCATTGCCAGTTAAGCTTGTCACATTGGTTACCATATCCATACTCCTAAAGCGATTGTTGTAACAACAGTCAACAGTAATAAAATCCAAGCTGTTGTTCTGGCAGTAATCACTGTTTCTCCAAAACCATAATCAGCCAAAAGATGACGAATACCTGCTAAAAAATGATAGGTTAAGGCAGAGCTAAAGCCCCACAAGACCAATTGATGGAAAGGTTGTTCGAACAAATCCCCAAGACGTTGAAAAGATTCAGCGGAACCCAAAGACTGCTGAAAATAATAAAGCATAAAGGGCAATAAGATAAAAACCAAGATTCCTGAAATTCTATGCATAATCGAAGTTATTGCCATAACTGGAAAATGCAAAGTAGTTAGATCTAAATTTATCGGGCGTTTTTTATTCATTGAATGATATCCTTGCAAAATTTGATTTGTTTTATTCAAATGATTATCTAAAAAAAACAATTTAGCAAAAAAATAAAACTTAATAATTCAACCGATAAATATACCATATTTTTTTAAAAAAACCCTCTTTTAAAATCGCATTTTTTATACATTATTTTTTAATTTGGGGTTTGTTCTTAATTTCACCCAGACTTAAGCGATAATAATCCCTGGGAGCTGGTGGTGGATAAGCATATCCTTTATCAAAAAGTTTTTGTAAAATTTCAAGATAACGGTTTCCCCATTCGCCTGGATCG
The DNA here is from genome assembly GCA_002403515.1 of Legionellales bacterium UBA4759. GTDB lineage: Bacteria > Pseudomonadota > Gammaproteobacteria > Legionellales > Legionellaceae > UBA2653. Next base: position 1,100 of record DHHZ01000032.1, read on the forward strand.
TAATTCATCACTATCCAGTTATCGGGTAGATTAATAACTACTTCAAAGGCTTTTCTTAAACACAATTCAAAGCCATCAAAGTAAATTTTTATTTCCTCGCGAGTTTCACCAGTTTCTTTTTCTTTATCTTTGATTTTTTGATACAAAATACTAATCATTTTATCTATCGTATAAAACATTTTAAGCATGGATTGACCACTAAAAAGACTTTCAATTCCTTTTGAGCTGATGAGTCTATCGCCATAATCAAAAATCTTATACACAAATTCTTTTTGGTTGGGATTATCACTCAAAGGCTCTGGTTCATACACAATAGGCATTTCAATGAGTTGAAAAAAAGGATCGTCAATTTTAATTTCGATATAGGCTAGGGATTGTTTTAGAAACTCTAATCCTTTAACAGGATCACCCATGGTCATGTTGATTGTATCTGGGAGTTCTTCAATTGGCGTTAATTCATCAGCCGCAGCTTCTTCAACGTCAGCAGCTTCTTCAACGTCAGCAGCGTCTTCAACGTCAGCAGCGTCTTCACTGGGAGGTGATTCTTGGGCCGATGCCGCCTCTTCGACCGGTAAAGATTTGTCTTGTGATGATGGTTTTTTCTTACCAGCCATGCTTTTTTCCTTAAAATGAATTAGACAAAATTCTACTTAAAAAGAAAAATATTTGTGATGTATTTTTTTAATCTTACCCAGACTACTGGGATTGTCGTAAAAGTTTTGTTCATTCCAAATGAAAAAAACCAACGCCAAGTGGTTCAAGTTACAGAGCACAGTTCATTCTTGTAGATAATCTCTTATCCTACAGCACAGTAATTGATTAAACAAGCACCTTACATCTTGTCATTCAGGGCTAAAATATAAGGTGCTTATCATTAATAAATCTTATCTGGCTGCTGCTTTTTTTACACCGAGGCCAAGAGTTTTGGCATTAGCGCTGCCTTCTTCAACAGCTTTAACACGTTTTTTGATCAAGTATTTTTCAGCATTTTCTTTAGCCTTTTGCGCTTTTGCTTGTGCTTTTTCTTTCGCTAATGCTTTCGGACTATTGTTCATTTGAGAAGCATTTGATTTTATATTGTCCCACTTTAAAGTTGAAGCTGTTGCGGTCGGTTTTTGTATTGGCGGAGTTGCTTGAGCAAAAAGCGAGCTAGATATAAAAAATGTACCAATTAATAAATATTTCATTTTTTTCTCCATTTGAGATGAATTAATTATTTTCTTGTCTTTACCCTTTTTGATAATTTTTTGGGTTGAGCAGGTGTTAATGAAATCAGCGACTTAGGTCTTTTGGCTGGAGCAGATAGTTTCTTACCAACAGAGGAGGCGTCCGATCCAAAAACCTTTGGTTGAGGAGCTGGAGGATTATATCCCAGAGCAAAAACCGAACTTGATATAAAAAATGCAACAATAAACAAATATCTCATTTTTCTCCCCTTGTGTGCAATACATTACTAACTATAGTGTAAAATAAACCAAATGCAATAAAAAAGATTCTTGTGTTTTTACATCTCCCTAATGAGAAAATATGAACCCATATAACTTTAAAAAAAATCATATGTAGCAAAATTTGACTTTTCTGTATAATTGATCTAGATTAAAAAAATACTGACTTTTTTATCAAAGGGAAATTGGCATGAAAGTTAAATTATTATTGCTTGTATTGGCGATTATTACGGTAAGTAGTATTGAATGGCTTTTCCATCGATTATCTGGATTGGTGGTGTCAAAAATTAATGATACTGAGGAAGCTTAATTTTTTTCTATCCATTCGTAATAGATTGGGCCCTGACAATCCTGACAGCGCTTGCCACACAAATCACCCTCGATTTGGCGAATCTCTTTTCGTTGAACCAGAAGTTCAAGTATAGGCTCTAGTGCGCTAGCTTTTATATCAAACTCGCGCATCAGTTGTTCTTGAGAAACCATCTGACTTTTTTGAATATAATTTCTAATGTTGCCTAGCATGTTTGGGCTTCCAATGATGAAATAACATTATAATGATAGTCCAAATGAATACGTTAACCACCCACCATGTCATAGATTGTAACGGATGTAGGAAAAAAGTGGCTGTTTGATAAAATAAAGATGCCACCGAATAAGCCAATACCAATGACCAAATAAATGCAAACCACTGCCAAAAATGTCCGACCTCTTGTCGAATGATGGCCAAAGTTGAAATACATGGAATATATAATAGAACAAATAACAAATAACTATATGCTGCAATAGGACCGCCAAAAGCCCACATGAGTGCACGACTGGAATAAGCCGTTAAATGCTCTGTCATACTCGTTGGTAAAACCATAAATTGTTGAAACATCACCCAAGGATGATGCAAAGCTGGCATTTGTATTGGTTGTAAGACATTTGGCATTTGACTGTACAAAGTATTGAGTGTTGCAACGACAATTTCTTTGGCCATTGTGCCCGTGATCAAACTCACAGCAGCAGGCCAATTTTCCTCACCAATGCCAATTGGCGAAAAAATTGGATGTAAAACATGTTGCCACACGCTCCACAATAGATTTTTCGTCTCAGCAGAAATAACCCAACCATTTTGAAACGCGGCTTGAGCTGTCCCGAGAACGGCACAAAAGGGAATAACCAATGCGCCAGAGCGAATCAAAAATAATTTCAAACGAATATAAACATCTCGCATTAAACGTTTGAAATTGGGAACTTTGTATAAAGGCAATTCCATCATCAAAGGTTGGGCATGCCCGGTTAACCAAAATTTTCTTAAGAGTAAGCCGGTTAAAATAGCCATCACAATGCCTAACAAATACAATGACAAAACGATTAAACCACCACTTTGAGGGAAAAATAAACTGGCAAATACTGCATAAATTGTCAATCGCGCACTGCAAGACATAAAGGGACTTAATAACACAGTCAGTAAACGCTCTTTCGAACCCTCTACCATACGTGCAGACATGATGGCAGGCACGTTACAACCAAAACCTATCAATAAAGGTAAAAATGCCTTACCTGGTAAACCAATTTTTCTCATCATGCGTTCAAATAAAAACGCAACTCTGGACATATAGCCACTAGCTTCTAACAAAATTAAAAATAAATTCATAAAAGCCATGACAGGTAAAAAGCTAAGCATGGTTGAAACACCAGTACCAATCCCATCCACCACTAACCAATGCAACCAATGAGATGCCTTTAATTGACTTAAAAAATAAGTCACAGGATTTTTAAAGAACCATTCACATTGACCTGTGAGTGTTTGTTGTAAACTACCACCAATATCTATGGCCAAGGAAAAAAAGGCCCACAAAATCAATAAAAATATCGGCCATCCCCAAAAACGGTGCAATAAAATCTTATCCAATTGCCGCGTGAGCTTTTGTTGTCCTTTGGTATTTACTGGAACCACAAGGGATGCAATATGATGAACAAATTTAAATCTTGCATCCATCATAAGAAGCTCAACATCCAAATCCTGTATTTGGTCTAGCCCATCTATATTGGCAATTTTTTTATATAAATCATCGCTTACAGAATCTTGTTGGGTGAAAACATCAACACTTTCTAAGTAACGTCTTAGTGCAAATAACTCGGGAGAAGGTGTTGATAGGCTTCCAAAAATTTCTTTTAATGCCTCAGGCCATTGTACCTGGATTACTGGAATGTCATCTTGATGAACTTGCAACCAAGAACTCAAAGCTTGAATTGAAGATGATTCATAGTTATCCAATGCATAAACTGGGACACCCAAAAGTTTTTCCAACAAATCGGTATTAATTTCAGTTGAAAGCTTATCCAGATGGGTCAATACCACCACCATTGGAATGCCAAGTTCTATTAACTGCGAGCTCAACAACAATTGTCGTTCTAATTCATTGGCATTGATAACATTTAAAATTAAATGCGGGGGATTATTAAGTAACTCTTGGGCGCCAAATTGCATCGCAAGAGACGTCGATTGACCGCTGGTTAAACTATAAAAGCCAGGACAATCGATAAATTGAAATTCTGGCAACCAAATGCAATTGCCCTCTTGAACCTCTGGTTTAAAATTGGCTGCATGTGTTAAACCATGAAAAATACTAGATTTTCCAGAATTTGGATTGCCGACCAACATCACTTGTTTCAAACCCATCCCCTAAAAAATCATTATCTGATAGCTCATTTTATCCAGCAAAAGCTGGACGAAAAAAGAATAGCATAAGAAATGAGCACGTGCAATTGAGTGATTGATAAGACTATAATTCCCAATACCATTGCGACTGCATTTCCTGCATACGACTTAAAGTTCTTTTAAAAGGCTCTTGCATCGGGCCTGTTAAATACAATTTATCCATGGCAACATCTGCACCTAAAACCAGTTTGATGTGTGCATCATAGAAAACATCAATCAAATAAATCCACAAAATCAGTGAAGCATCATTGCCTTGAAATGAAGGAATCCCACTAATAAAAACCATTTTAAAGCGCTTGGCCAACTCCAAATAATCACGCTGACACCTGGGAATAGTAGCAATATCTTTAAAATCAAACCAAATTAAATCTTTGGTTTTGGCAAGAACTTTGACCTCTCGATTTTGGATTGTATCTTGTGAATCATACTCTGGCTCTTCATGCAAATGCTTGGCAAAAGATTCAAACAATACCTGCATTTCATTTTGAGGCTTTACAAAATAGGATTGCTGCGGCATAGGAAAGTGTGAACTTCGATAATCTACAGATGAACTCAAAGACATCACATGCGCATAAGTTTCAATATGTTCAATAACCGTCATGAACCGTTCACGTTGCAGGCCATTTTGATAAAGATCTTGGGGCTCAATATTGGAAGTCATGACCAACATGACTTGCTGTTCCATTAGGGCAGGAATTAATTCGCGCAAAATCATTGCTTGCACTACATCTTGCACCATCATTTCGTCCAAACAAATCACCTGATAGTTTTTCACCAATTCTTTGACAATGATTTGCATAGGATTGATTTTTCCTTGCAATTTTTTGAGTTGATTTGCGATATCTTCAATAAAATAATGAAAATGAAACCGTGCTTTCTTAGGGCTTTTAAGTTCTTTATAAAACAAATCCATCACATAGGTCTTACCACTTCCTACTGTGCCATAAATATACACGTGAATGGTTTTGAGTGAGTGTTTGAACCAAGGGAATAAAGAGCGTTTATTGGTTTGCTGCCAAGACTCTTCCAGAATTTTTAGGATATGCAGCTGTTCTTGATTTTCTTGAATCAACTTTTCTTTCACTTGTTGCTGATAAGATTCAAGTAAATTTAAAGACATGTTTTCATCCATTTCAAAATTGCATCTTTTAAATCAACCAATTTTCCATGAAAAAAATGCCCTGTTTCAGGAAACCATTCGATGGGTATCTCAGGGTTAAATGCTTTGGCAAATTGTGCAACCTCATCAGCCGGCACCACCTCATCAATATCCCCTTGAAATATCACGTTGGGATATACACAAGCTTTGGTTAAATCATAAGTAAAACGATGAACGGCAGGAGCGATTAATAATAAAAACTTTGGTGCTGTGATTTGAGCAGCACGAAAAGCAACATAAGAACCAAAAGAAAAACCACCCAAAATAAGTTGACTGTTGGGATAGGCTTTTTGCCAAAGATGAATTAAAAAAACCATGTCATCGGTTTCACCAATGCCATGATCGAAAGTACCTGTTGATTGTCCCACCCCACGAAAGTTAAAGCGAATGACGGGGATATTGATAGATAGTAAAGTTCTGCCTGTGGTGGTCACCACCTTATTATCCATGGTGCCTTCTTGTAGGGGATGAGGATGACCAATTACTGAAAAATATTGGGTATTTACGGATTCAGGCACAGAAACAACGACCTCTATTTGTGTTTTTGGGCCCTGAATCAACAAGCGATGATGCCCAACCGTTGAACAAATGTTTTCAAAATCCATAATTATCCTATTGCGTAATTATCCAACAAACGAATTTTACCCACCCGTACTGCCATCAAACGTCGATTAAAGTGCTCTTCAAGATAGTCGATTTCCACGCCCAAGTCTAACAATTGCTGACGAATTTCGTCGATATTAAATTCCTTGGCATTGAAAATACCGGCCACTTGATCTGCAATGGCTCTTTCCGCTAGCAACAGTCGACTATTTCTAGAACTAAATGGCAAAAGAGAAGTCTCTCGAATAATTGGACATGCAATGATTTCACAATCCATAAAAAAACTTTCTACCATGTCTTTGACCAATAAGTATTGCTGGTAGTCTTTTTCACCAAAATAAGCTCGCGTGGGCGCAATTCCCAAAAGAAGCTTTAATACAATGGTTAACATTCCATTAAAATGCCCAGGTCGAAACTCACCCTCTAAAAGTTTAGAAATTTTAGTTTCATGGATTTGATAACGATAGTTATCCGCATAAACTTCTGATTGATTTGGCAATATACAATAATCAACGCCTTGTTGTTCAAGCAACGCCAAATCATTTTGCAATGTTCTAGGATAAGCATCATAATCACTGGCATCATTGAATTGAGTTGGATTGACAAAAATACTGACTACCGTCACATCATTGTAATTCTGACTCGTTGCGCACAAGGACAAGTGCCCCTGATGCAAATTGCCCATTGTTGGTACAAATCCGATGGTTTTCTCTGAAAGATTAGCTTTTTTAAAAGCCTTCCATTCCCAAAAAGATTCAAAAACTTTCATTTCACATGGCCTTTATTTTGCGTAACAATGAATTTCTTGAGGAAATTCATTCTGAATAACTTCTAAATGGTATTTTTGCAAAGCCTCAATGATTAAAGGCTCAGTCATATGGTATTGTTTGACAAATTTTGGAACCAAATGCTTTTGTAAACCCAATAAATCATGCCAAACCAATACTTGGCCATCTGTATGCCGCCCTGCACCAATTCCAATCGTGGCGATAGATAGTTGCTGAGTAATTGATGCTGCTAAGCCTTCGGGAATGCACTCTAAAACAATTGAAAAACAGCCCGCCTCTTGTAAAGCCAAAGCCTCTTGATGCAGACGTTCTTTCTCGGCATCCTGACGTCCTTGAACTTTATAAGCACCCAAACTTAATATAGATTGTGGTTGTAAACCAATATGTCCCATCACTGGAATACTGCTATTGACCAGATATTTAATAACTTCTAAAGTTGTGTTATCGGCGCCTTCAATTTTAATGGCATGGGCACCAGCTTGAATAAGTTTCGTAGCATTTTCGCAAGCATGTTGCAAAGACCCTCGGTGCGCCATAAAAGGCATATCCGTTACAATGAATTGATCTTTAATCCCTCTTGCAACCGCTTGAGTGTGCATGACCATCATGTCCATGGTTGCCATGACCGTGCTTTCAAATCCATGTACCATCATAGCAACAGAGTCACCAACCAATACAACATCTATGTCAGTATTTGACACCATTTTTGCACTGGGATAATCATAGCAAGTCACCATAGAAATCTTTTCTTGATTGGTTTTTTTCTTGGAAAACGTCAAAATACTCATCAAAACCCTCGATACATCGTTAAACGCTAAAGTTTTTTTAGTTAATTGCCAACTATTTTAGCAAACATTGCTGATTTCGACAATTTTAGATAGGTTGCGGACACAAAATGATTTATAATTCAAACATGTGAACAAAATATACCTACTATGTCTTTAAGTGAATTTGAACAAGTCACCATTACCATGCAAAGAAGGCAAGCTGTAAATAAAATTGCCAATTTTTATCGAATGAAGCTCAAGCTAAGACCTATTTATTTTCGCATGCGTGAATGTTTTCTTGAATATTCAAAATCAAAACAAAAAATAGACCCGCATATATATCGTGCGATACTGTCAGAGATGAATACCCAGTATTGGCAAGAACGTCAATTTTTTACTGATAAAATGACCTTGATTCGTCAAAAAGATTTAATCACCCTTCATTCAGAAGAATTCAATATTGCACTTAAATCTTGCGTCACCCGTCAACAATATCATCATATATATTATCAATTCCCAAATTTCACTCAATATTTATTTGGGGCATTCAAGGAGGGTGTTGTTAATATGAATGAGATGATGACAATCAAATTAATGTATGATGCCTTGGTTTTTTTTAATCAAGGCGCTATACCTGAAATTCCTGCTTATAGTTTTCAGCGTTTTCTAATTGACCAGGGGCCATTTCAGCCCTCGAAATTAAGTTATTGGTTTGCACCACAAACTGAAGAATTAGAAAATATCTTGGCGCAAACTGAAGACAAAAATTTTTATCATTATTACACCATTGCTTTGAATGAACATTACACCAACTTATTGGTTTATGAGTTAATTGCCGAAGAATTTCAAGGGGCTTATATACATACCCTTTTAGAAATTTTTATTAAACAAAAGCCTAAAGAAATACAAAATTTTTTGCTTATCAAAGCAAAAAATTACTTGGAAACTTTAAATAAATTTCATAAAACCATTTTACTACAAGCTTTATTTAGCGATGAGCGCCCCCCAGCCACAAAAAAAGAACGTGATAGTATTTTGTTTTTAGTATCCATTGAGCACATCGAAAATCAAATGCCAAGCATTGTTTTAAGGCCAGACGAACCCCAATTTATTCATTTTGTCTTGCCAACTATCGACACCCTTAATCTCTTACAAACTATTTTACATGGTGAGGAAACGGTACTTCCTTTTGCAGTAGTTGGTAAACAATCACCTCGCTTAATCCGTGCGTTTGATGAAATCCCATCGCTTCCCCAAGGTGCACCACTCACACCTGCCCAAATGAACTTGATAAAATTATTTCCGGTTTCACTGCAGTTAGATAAACCAAGACGCCCTATTGAAATCACTTACCCCAACATTCCTCGCGAAGAAAAACCGCATCAATTTGAAGCTTATGATTTTATGTTAATGTGGCATGATTTATTTCATGCTTGGCGTAGTGGTTCAAATTTTAAAAATTCTATTCGAAAGCTCAGATTGCTCCATGATAGTCGATTTGGATACAATCCTAACCCAGAAAAGGGCATGTCTGCTTTTATATGGGAGTTAACCGATATGGATTTATCGCCAAGCCTGTATTATCGCATCAACCAATCTCGGCAAAATCAACTTTTAAGTTTTAAATTATTCGTTGAGTCCGTATTATTTAATGCCCGAGAACCAGATAGTTTAGAGAACTATCTTTTTTTATACAGCTACGCCAAAGACCCCAGTGCTTGGGAGCCTTTACCAATTGTTGCCAATATGCATGAACTGTCAAGGTTATTGCGTATTCATTATGATTATAACTTAGAGCGTTATTTGGTTAGAAACCACCAAAAGATTAGTAAATATTTACAAACCCACCCTGAAGCATCATTTCTGCAAGTGTATTTTTATCTCATGATTAAAAATAATGATGCGTTTCAACTCAAACTGATACACGCTTTGGATGAAATGACTAGTCATGAAGTCTTTGAATGGCGAAAAGAAGGTTTATATTTTAAATCACCTTTTTATGAATCTCACTTAAAAGATTTTGGTATTAATCAATGGTTTTCTAAAAATCATTTGTCACAAATGATTTTGATTTTTTTCATCATTTATCTCAAATCGCACCATTGCATACAAAGCTTACCGCCTGAAAGTCTTCACCGTTTTTTTGAAACCATTGACACAAAAACAGGTTTTTTTCTAATAGAAACTTTGACATTTCATGATTTATTATGGTTTTTTAATTCCTACATGAGTGAAGAGATGGCATTCCCTGCTTGTTTTATGGAGCTAGTGTTAGAAAAAAAACAACTGTTTCAAGTTTGGAATACCTTTCGAAATGACGGTCGCCAAGCCTTAAAACTTCAATTGTCATGGATGAACACACATTACCAAACACTTGATGAAAAACATATCCCATATCTCTTGTGGTTATATGACAAAGCCAATGAATTGGCCTACTCCGTTCCAAATATTGAATTTTTACTGATTACATCACCCAATGCCTTTGAAAAATATCTCCAAAAATTTAGGCCTGAGTATACCAGTACATTTATTGAGTTAAGTCATACATTTTCATTAGAGATGAAAAGACATATTTTTTATAATCCGCCCATTCAACAGGGAAGTG
>DHHZ01000084.1 GCA_002403515.1 Legionellales bacterium UBA4759
CAATCGTAATTGACGTTTGATATGAAATACAACTTTGAGAATAAGTTCCACTAGCGCATGACGCCGATGCACCAGCATTTTGGCAAGCATTAGAGATGGTGGGAATAAACAATACCAAGCCACCAATTAATAAAGCTTGAGATTTTGTAATCATGATATATCTCCTTAATATATGGTTACTTATCTATTATAGTAAAATTATGAAAAATATCTATTTAATTTAACCAAATTGAACAGAAAAGCCCTCTATAAAACAAAAACCACTATGCTTAAAAATTGATCGCAAAAATCATTTTATGTTATCATGCTTGGTTTTAAGATCTACTGAGTGATTTATGCGTAAAGTTTTATTCTGGCGAGATATTGTCTCAGACATGTCTGAACTTAAAGATTATGAGGTAACTATCGATGCCCTTTTAAACGGTGAATATAGTAACTTAAGTCTTGAAAAGCTCAATATCAATTTTTACATGCTTTTCAAATTCATGTTTTTCCAGTGGACATAATACTGCTTTGGATTGGCGCATTATTAACCCTTTATAGTATTGGAAATGAGCATCAAATCGTGCATAAATTTCAAGAGCGCTATGGCTCTCTTGCAAATTTTTCAGATCAGCAAAGAGAAGCAATCTATTCATTGGTTTGCCTGAGAACTGTTGAAATGTTCTTAACAGAAATCATTGAAAATCCTGATTACGATTGGAAGATAGAATTACCACAAAAAATATTATTATGTTTTTTTAATTTACATCATCATGATGAAGATAGATTTGATAGTCGTGTCTATATAAACAAATGGACTGAGAATATTAGACAAGTTTACCGCACAACAGGAGCAATTATGGCAGCAAATGGTCAAGAAATATACACTAAAACTCGCACTGAACTACGATTCGCGTTGGATGTGCAACAGGTTTTTGCACAACAAACCCTCCCAACGGAGCAGGAATTAAATCTTCCAGAATACAATGATTTTATTGACGACTTACACCGTAGAATTTATAACGAAGTCATGAAGCCTTATGAAAGTAGAGCTAAAACTTCTTTAGGGAATGCTTGGATGTTCCTCTATTCCCAACCAAGTTTAGAAAAAATAAAAGTTTTACAAAAGCAACTTATCGCGTCTTTTGTAATCATTTATGGTCAATTTCGAGAGCAACCAAGAGACACTAACTTCTCCCTACAATTATCGATTATCAATTCCATACTTTACAGTGCTGTAAATAAAGCAGGACTTGAAATGCCATGGCATGTTTCAGCACCAAGCCTTGCTTTAGAGATGCATCGATTAAGGCCTTATCTTTCTTGCAGTTTAACCCCCCTGGTCTTACAAGCTGGAACAGATTTGGTTCGTATTGATTGTTTAGATGCAAAATTAAAATTGTGTCAACAAGAACTCGAAACAACAAGAGCAAGGCTTGCATTACAAATAGAAGTTAATAGAGAATTGGGCCCAGATGTAGACATGTTAAGAGAACAAGTCAGAGCTCTCCAACAAGCGCAGGCCCGTTATGCAGCGTTTTTTCAACAACAAGCTGGAGCGCATGCAGATGACGTTGCACCAGCAGATGACTTACGTCCTGGGATATAGGTGATATAAAGATGACGTATAATGATCTAAAACACTATAATTTTCACTGGTTATGGGGTCTTCAATTCCATGAAAGCCCGCCAACTGAAAATTTTGAGCAAATATTTGATAGTTTTAAGAGCGACCCCAAAAAATGGCAAGAAGTTCAAGAAAACATTGAAAGAGTTGCGCGTTTTAATTTTTTTGTACGCTTATTTTATCAAATATTTAATATTCAAAACTACTCTTTAAATCTGGCTATCATGAATGTTTTAAAAAAAATAAATGAAAAATCACAGGCCCCTAAAGATGAATCCAATCCATCCTTCTGGGGTTTCTTTTGTACAAACTCTTCGCGGATTTTAAATAGCTTTTGGGGAGAACCAACATCACAACAAACATCTCGAGAAATTGAAAATGAAATGACCGTTTGGAGAGATTCTCCCGCAAGCGAACCCAGAGAAGCTATCGAATCGTCATTCATACGAGTAGGTTATATGGTTCAACCTCATCTGAAAATCCTTGGTTTAACTAAAGCTATTGGTGACACAGTGACTTTAGAAGAAATAATTAAGGCTTATAAAAAGAAATCACTGAAAGCTCACCCAGATCGCGGTGGCTCCACCGAAGAGTTTCAAACTCTACAGGCATCAGTGACTTTTTTAAAAGACCAATTTGTTGCGACATGTTATGAATCTCTCGATGAAATTATCATTGAAGACCTATTCAGACAGTTGTATGAAGAAATCATCCCTGAACTAGAAAAATTTATTGCAGAAAGTCAAGCCAATCGAGCTAAATTAAACGATTTAAAAGCTGACGTTGAGCAATTGGAAAAGCAAAATGCAGCCATGGCGGAATTTCTTAAAAATCTGGAAAGTGGGAATGGGACAATTTCTCCATCAGGCCCTTAAAATCCTACAATAACGTTTTCAAAGACATTCTAAAAATGCCAGGTTAAATGTGCTTGCAGCGGATTAGATTGAGAGCTCTCAAAATTACCGGGGAGTAACAACAAAATAATAAAAGCTATTCATCTCCACCCAAATGCTCTCGCGCTTTGGATGGAGAATCCTGCTCACATTAAAGAAGGGTTAAAAATTTTTTTATTTCGTTTCATCAATTAATTTTTTTAAGACATTCAAACGTATAAATTTATTTTTTGCCAAAAAAGATTTGATTTTTATCATTAACTTTTTGATTTGATTAGTTTCGAGTTGGTAACCAAGTTTTTGAGTTATATGCCTTATATAAGAAGACCCGGAAAATTTTGTTAATTTTAATTTATATTTTTTTTTACCAATTAATATTGGTGAAAATAATTGATAAGTCCGCGGATTTTTCAACATGCCATCCTGATGAATACCTGAACCATGTGAAAAACAATTACTTCCAATAATTGGTTTATGTTTTGCAATTTTTTGATTCATTACTTTACATATTTGATGAACGATAGAGTCAATTTTTTTAATATTTACCAAGCAATCACTTTTAAAAATTTCAGGACGTAATTTTAAAGCCATCACAAACTCTTCTAATGGCGTATTGCCAGCCCGTTCACCAATGCCATTGATAGTAACCTCCACTTGTCTCGCCCCAGCGATAACACCCGCAAGAGCATTTGCAGTTGCAAGTCCTAAATCATTATGACAATGTACAGAAAAAATGACCTCAGGAAATTTATCAGTGAATAATGATAGTTTTTGATTAATGTCCCAAGGTGTCACAAATCCTATGGTATCTGCAATGTTTATTCTATCTGCACCCGCTTGGATAGCGGTTTCAATACATTGGATTAAAAATTCTTCAGAAGCTCTTGTACTATCCATTCCTGCCCATTGGACATCTGGAAAATATTTTTTTGCCAACGAGATTGAATTGTAAATCATTTCTAAGATTTCTGAGTGACTTTTTTTAAGTTGCGATTCAATTAAAATATCACTGATGGGTGAAAAAACATGAATAAGAGGGAATTCAGCATGCTCAAGTGCTTTTGCAGCTAAAATTATATCTGCATCAACTGAGCGAGCTAAGGAGCTTACTTTACAATGTTTTATAATTTTTGAAATATCTTTAAGAGTCTGCTGCTCTTCCAAAGAATTAGCTGCAAATCCCGCTTCAATAATATCCACTTTTAATTCTTCTAAAAGCTTTGCGATTAAGATTTTATCTTTTCTAAATAAATTAATACCAGGAATTTGTGCGCCATCCCTAAGCGTTGTATCCAACACAATAATATTTTTCAATTTCATGATTATTTCTCGAACAAAAAAAATTCATACTTTAAGTATGGTTCATAAATAATTTTTTTCACTTTATCAAACTCTTGACCATCATTAAAATGTGTTCAATAAGGTATGCGGCGAAAGCCTGTGGATTTATCCATGGGGGTTTGAGCCCATAATGTATCATACATCCATGAATCATTTTGCGATAAAAAAAACACTTGGATATACCTACGATGTTTAAACTATTCACCGCCAATAGATTGAACAATTAGCAGAACAAGAGGAATTTCTTAAAAAACTTGGAAAGTGGGAATGGGATAATTTCTCCCTCAGGCCCTAAAATATAGATAAAATAATTGTTTAAACACCAAGGTATTGATAAAATTGATCATTAAGGCTTTTGACTGAGTTTTCTAATGTTTAAATCGAATTTAAGTTATCAACCCGAACAGACTTATTTTCATATCACCAATGATATGAGTATCTGTCAATCCGATTACCCACTCGATTGGTATCAAACCGAATTTATTCCTTATGCAGAGGAATATCTGGCTTTACCTGACAGAAAACTCAATACAGTCATTGAATGGATGCGCCCTTACATCAATAAAGCTCAAAAACATTTCGGTGATGAGCTTTTATTACTGGCTCATTACTATATGGGTGGTGAAATAGTACAACTTATTCAAGAATTTGGTGGGGTGATTGGTGATTCCTATCAACTGGCTTTAATGGCTGCCCGAAACCCAGAAAAAAAAGTGATTATAGAATCGGCTGTTCATTTCATGGCTGAGTCGATTAGCATTCTAGCCAATCCAGATCAAAATGTTTACATCACCAATCCCAAATCGGGTTGCACCATGGAAATGTTTGCTAAAGATTTCATGGTTGAACCTGCCATAGAACAGCTTAATGCGCGATATGGTCGAGAAAATATCATCCCAGTTTGTTACATGAATACTTCAGGTCGTGTCAAAGCACTAACTGGCGCACAAGGTGGTGCTGTCTGCACCAGCTCCAATGTCAAACAAATTTTTCAATGGGCTTTGGCACAAAACAAGAAAATTTTATTCATCCCCGATAGACACATGGGTGAGAATGTTGCGCAATGGCTCAATATTAAAGATTTGGCTTACTGGCCTAAAGGCACAGAAGGCGCGCAATATCAACTTGAAGCTCAAGATGAAAAAACCATCCAACAATTTGATAAAGCGCAATTGGTATTGTTTGCCAGCGAATGTACCGTTCATACCACTTACTTGGCTTCACAATGTGAATATTGGAAAAAACAAAATTATCACGTGGTATGCCATCCTGAATGCACCAATCAAGTGATGAATGCCAGTGATTCCATGGGCTCTACCGCCTTCATTTGGGATCAAGTCCTCCATGATCGCGCAAAAACCAAACACTACGCTGTTGCCACAGAAAATCACATGGTCAATTACCTTAAACAACAAGCAAAACAAAAAGGGATTCATGTTGTCAATGTTGCAGAGGCGCCTTTGACCAACAGCCCTCAAGTTGGCTGTGGTTGTGCGACCATGTCACGCAATGACCCGCCGCATCTGGTGGCTCTTTTGGATATTCTACGACAAGGAAAAACCTTGCCTTATAACATCGTAAAAGCCGGTGATGTGGTCAATGAATTTTCAGGCTTACGCAACCGTTTATCCAATGATGAGCAACAATGGGTCATTGATAATGCCCGCATTGCTTTAGAAAATATGATACGTATTACAGAACAGAAATCTTAAATCATAAGGACTAAAACCATGAATAGACCCAATCAAATCAAAAACCTGCAGAATTTAAATGCACAAGAATTGATTGAACAGATGCTGATACATGCCAAGTATGCCTATTTAAAAAACTTTGAGTATCGTTATTTATTTACCGATAATCAAGCTTTACTAGATTGGGTTTATTCCGATAACCATTTCGCGCTCTTATTTGATAACTTTTATCAACGATTCGTGGATAGCAGTATACCTCAACTGGATATCAAAAATTTAGCCTCTGAAATCCTGAATAACTACACAACTGAATTCAAACCTGATAAATATGAGGCATCCATTCATATGAAATTAAATGAGTTTATCACCCCGGCTTCTCAAAATAGAAAAAGCCCTTAAACAATTCAACAAAAATGCATTTTTTCGCTTGCACCTCATGATGGGTCTGCTATAATAGCTCCACATTGCCGGGGTGGCGGAATTGGTAGACGCGCCGGATTCAAAATCCGGTGGTAGTGATACCGTGTGGGTTCGAGTCCCACCCTCGGTACCATTTTTTTAACTTTTTTATCTCATCCAAATCATGTCTCAATTTAAATTACATGCATTTTATAAATTCGTTGATTTAGTTGACTTTGAGGAACTAAAACCTCATTTCTTATGTCTTATGAGAAAATGGAATGTTTTAGGCACCATTATTCTGGCTCATGAAGGTTTGAATGGCACAATTTGTGCGCTACCTGAAGACCTAGATCAGTTTTGGAATGAGTTCACCCAAGATGAACGTTGGAGCAATATTCGCTTCACAGTGACTTATGCTCAAGAACAATGTTTTCAAAAAAGTAAAGTTAAAATTCGTAAAGAAATTGTGACCATGGGTATTTCTGATGTCAAAGCCGACGAGTTTGATGACACTCACGTTGACGCAGAAACCTGGAATAAAATCATTCAAGACCCCAATGCCTTGGTGATTGATACCCGCAATGATTATGAATTTGAAATGGGAACCTTTCGAAACGCAATCAATCCGAATACTGAAAATTTCAGACAATTCCCTAAGTATGTGAAAAATGAGCTCATGGAACATAAAGATAAACCCATTGCCATGTTTTGTACGGGTGGTGTTCGATGTGAAAAATCGACACAATATCTAAAAAACCTAGGTTTTGAGAAAGTTTATCAGCTTCATGGCGGTATTTTACGTTACATGCAAACCATCGCGCCTGAAAAATCATTATGGGATGGTAAATGTTTTGTATTTGACGAACGTGTTTCTCTAGAACAAAGTGATTGTCTGTAATCTCACTTAAAAACCCCCTTCTTTAATGTGTATTTTTATTCTATTTTGCCCTATAATCGCCTGTTTTTGATAATCTTAGGATATAAGATGAATGTAAATATCGCAGGTTTAAACAAAACAGATGTGTTGTTGGCTTTATATAATAATGCATTGTTTGCCATGAGCAATCCAAGAGCAACAGCTCTTGCAATTCTTGCTGGCAATGGTCAACGTGAATTGGCAGAAAGACTGAT
>DHHZ01000117.1 GCA_002403515.1 Legionellales bacterium UBA4759
ATTATGCTACTTTTTATCCCCAAAGTTACCCATCAACATGAACCCACCCCATTTCAATGGCAAAACTTGAAAGACTCCTTTTTACCTATTGAATTAAAAAAATGTCATGTAGGAATTTGGGGACAACACTTCATACTGACTTCATCATTTTTTGCAATTCCACTGATTTTAAAACAAATCAATGCCCCTTTAAGTCATTTTTATTTGAGCTTGATGTTACTTGCTTTTATGCTCATGTTGCCCATCATCGGCATATGTGAAAGTCGCAAAAAAAGAGAACCTTTGTTTATCGCGAGTATTATTGTTTTAAGCTTCGGCCAGTTGTTGATGACCTTCATTCCTCATCATATTTATTGGATATGGGGCAGCTTATTTATTTATTTCACGGCATTTAATATCTTAGAGGCTTTATTTCCCAGTATGATTGCCAAAGCAGCCAATCCTAGGTTAAAAGGAACTGCAACAGGTATTTATTCAACCATGCAATTTTTAGGTATCTTCTTTGGTGGCCTGTGGGCAGGATTTGCATACAATTACTTTGGCGTCAGCGGTATTTTTATTATGAATACTTTGTTGTGTATGCTTTATATCTTGAACTTTATCATTAAAAAATAGAGTTAATTTCAAATCTAAAAGATTAAAAAAGGTGCCGAAGCACCTTTTTTTATTCTGGTCGTAAATGTGGGAATAGAATTACATCACGAATGGCTGGCATATTGGTCAACAACATCACCAAACGATCAATACCAATACCCTCACCTGCGGTTGGTGGTAAACCATATTCCAAAGCTTCAATGTAGTCATGATCAAAATGCATGGCTTCTAAGTCACCTGCATCTTTTGCTTCCACTTGACGGGCAAAACGTTCTGCTTGATCATGGGGATCATTCAACTCTGAAAAACCATTGGCCAATTCACGACCTGCGATGAATAGTTCAAAGCGGTCTGTCATATCCGGATCGAGTGCACTAGAACGCGCCAATGGAGAAACTTCGGTTGGATATCCCGTAATAAAGGTTGGTTGAATTAATAAATGCTCTACTTTTTCTTCAAAAAGCATCATTTGTAATTTACCAACACCATCGACTTCTGTGATTTCTAACCCTAGACTTTTAACAAGTTGCTTTAAACTCTCCAAGTCAGTCAATTGAGCCTTGCTCCATTGAGGCTGATATTTGAGTAAAGATTCAAGCATGGTCAATCTTTCAAATGGCTTACCAAAATCAATCTGATGCCCTTGGTATTCAAAAGCACTGTCACCTAAAACCTCAAGACTGACTGTTTTTAACAATTGTTCAGTAAAATCCATTAATTCTGTGTAATCGGCATATGCTTGGTAGAATTCCATCATGGTGAATTCTGGATTATGACGTGTTGACAAGCCTTCATTTCTGAAATTGCGATTAATTTCAAAAACACGCTCAAAACCACCAACGACCAAACGTTTTAAATATAACTCTGGTGCAATTCTTAAAAACATCGCCATGTCTAGGGCATTGTGATGCGTTGCAAAAGGTCTGGCAGTCGCGCCGCCAGGAATAGGATGCAACATCGGTGTTTCAACTTCAAGAAAACGATGATTCACCATGAAATTACGAATCGCTTGCAATAATTTTGTGCGAGTTAAAAACACCCGACGACTATCTTCATTGGCAATCAAATCCACATAACGTTTGCGATATCGCATTTCTTGATCAGATAAACCATGAAATTTATCAGGTAATGGACGCAATGATTTGGTCAATATTTGAATATCGGTGGCATGAATGGTTAATTCACCTGTTTTGGTGATAAATAAAGTTCCCTTGACCCCCAAAATATCACCCAAGTCCCAATGTTTAAACTCTTCGTATTGTTCTGGCAATTCATTGGAGGTGATATATACTTGAATCCGTCCAGTCACATCTTGTAAATGACAAAAACTGGCCTTACCCATCACACGACGTAACATCATCCGTCCGGCAACCGCAACTTCTATTTTTTGAGCTTTTAGGGTTTCACCGTCGATGTGACTATATTTTTCAATTAATTCACCAGCAAGTGCATCACGACGAAAATCATTCGGGAATGCAAAACCTTTGTCGCGTAACTCTGCTAATTTTTGTTGTCTAATTTGTATGACCACACTCTCGTCTTGTGGCATTTGATCTTCTGTCATTTTAAACTCCTGCTTTTAAGCTGGCGGCGATAAAATCATCCAAATCCCCATCGAGGACTGCTTGAGTATTGCCGGTTTCTACGCCAGTACGTAAATCTTTAATACGGGCTTGATCTAAAACATATGAACGAATTTGAGAGCCCCAGCCAATATCAGATTTGGTGGCTTCTAAGGCTTGTGCATGAGCCATTTTCTCTTGCATAGCCAATTCATAAAGCCTTGCTCTTAATTGCTTCATGGCTTGGTCTTTATTTTTGTGCTGACTTCGGTCTGTTTGACACTGGGTCACAATGCCTGTTGGCATATGCGTGATACGCACTGCTGAGTCAGTTCTATTGACGTGCTGACCACCAGCGCCAGAAGCGCGATACGTATCAATGCGTAAATCGGCTGGATTGATATCAATTTCAACACGGTCATCAATTTCAGGTGACACAAATACCGCAGAAAAAGAAGTATGTCGTCGATTTCCTGAATCAAAAGGTGATTTTCGAACCAAGCGATGTACGCCACTTTCAGTTCTTAACCAACCATAAGCATAATCACCAACCACATGAATGGTCGCACTTTTTATGCCTGCCACATCCCCTGGCGAACATGATACCAATTCTGTTTGAAATCCATGGTGTTCACACCAACGCAAATACATACGAAGCAACATTTCAGCCCAATCTTGAGCCTCTGTTCCACCAGAACCAGACTGAATATCCAAGTAAGCACTGGCATGGTCCATTTCGCCATTAAACATGCGACGAAATTCCAAATCCGCTACTTTTTTCTCAATCGACTGACATTCAGCTGCAATATCTTGAATGGTAGCTTCATCATCTTCCATTTTGGCCAATTCAATCAATTCTTGAAAATCACGAACTTGTTGTGAGATATTTAAAAGGTTTAACACAACCATTTCAAGTTGCGCTCGCTCGCGCCCAAGCGATTGGGCTTTATCTGGATCATTCCATAAATCAGGCGCTTCTAATTCTCTAACGACTTCTTGCAAACGTTCTTGTTTGGCATCACCGTCAAAGATACCCCCAAAGTGCTTGAGCACGCTGCCCTAAATCACTCAATTGTAAAACAATCTGATTATATTCTAACATACAATAACCTTAAACCTGTCATATTCCCCTATTCTAGCAAAATCATGACAAAAATTAAAAAAAATTAGACATAGTCAGCCTAAAAATTATCTTTTATAATATTTTTTTTTATAAATTCCAAAAATCATGTACGCATTAGAACTTAAAAACCTCAAAAAAACCTATGAAAATGGCTTTCAAGCCCT
>DHHZ01000058.1 GCA_002403515.1 Legionellales bacterium UBA4759
TAAAAATTAAAGCCATCATAATTGCAAGTATGCCCATTGCACCAATCGTTAAAGTAAAACCTTTGGGATTTTGGAACAATGGATTTTCAAAGTTCATTCCAAATATTCCTGTAATAAAAGTAATAGGTATAAATATTGTTGCAAACTTGGTAATCATAGCAATTGAGCGGTTCATGAAATTATTTACATTTGACATATAAATATCATGAATATTAGATACCATGTGTTGATAAAAATCTAAAGATTGCAGGGTTCGATTCACTTGTTTATACATATTGATGAAATACAATTGGGTATCATCATGTAAAAAAGAGCTTTTAAATTTTGATAAAAGATCAACAGCATCGACCAATGGTAGTAAAATTTTTCTAAGCATCAAGAAATTTCTACGTAAAAAATACAAATCCTTTAAATTAATTTTTTTTGGGTTGCTAATAAGAAACTCTTCAATATCATCCAATTCATTAATATTTGAATCCATCTCATCAAAAACATGATTCAATATTTCTTGTAAAAAATAAAACAAACAAGTATCTAAGCGTGGTGCATGCACAAAAGATGAAAAATGTTTGGTAACATCACTTAAATCAAACACATATGTTTCAGGCGTTATCACCAATACCAGATTTTTTTCTATCAACAAATTCATTTTATTGGATTTAAACTGAATTTTTTCAATATCCGAATCCAGAAAACTGAGAACACAAAAAATCGAGTCATCAATAATTTCAATTTTCGCACGTTGATTTTCATTAAAAATGTCATTGAATATCAGAGGGTGAACATGGAAATTTTTTAATATGGTTTTTAATTCAGTGGTATTTTTTTGTCTTTTTAAAACGACCATCATGGGAGTTGATTGATTATGAAAATCAATCAACTCTTGCGTGCTGCTAATCTTTTTTAAAAATTCTTGTGAATTATCCTGAAAAACTATTGCATCCAATAGGCTTTTTTTGGGCATGTTCTTGGCACCTTAAGTTTTTATAATGTTGGATTCTTAAAAAAGCTCGGTCAATAAATTCTTCACTAATTTCTTGGATTTTGACTAAACTTTCAATATCATCGATGACATCTGAAGGATTATCCCACCCCAATTGATTACAAAACATTAAAATATCTGCGCCAGCTTCAATACTTAGTTTTAAGGCTTCTTTTCTGGTAAAGTACTTTGAAATGGCATACATTTGTAAATCATCACTGATGATGAGGCCCTGGTAATTCATTTGATTTCGCAAAAGATCAGTTAAAATAGGTTTAGACAATGTTGCTGGACGTCCAGATGAATCTAGATTTTTATTGATTACATGCGCTGTCATGATGCATTCAACAAGCCCAGATTCTCGTATTAGGTTTTCATATGGAATTAATTCATCCGATTGAAAACTTGTGCTGACATCCACAAATCCTTCATGAGAATCCCCATTGGCACTTCCATGACCAGGAAAATGTTTTAAACAAGCAATAAGTCCACGTCTATTCAAAACTTGGATATATTCTTTTGCCAATTGACTAACCAGTTCTGGAGTGCTAGAAAAACATCGTCGCAAAGGACCAAAAATACCTAGCGTAGGTGATAAATTTAAATCCACAACTGGCGCAAAATTTAGATCAAACCCCAACTCTTTCAACAGTTTTGCAGAAGAATCCCATATCCTTTGACGCTCAAGTGGCGCCAAAGCAGCAATTTCTTCGGCACTTGGTAATAAAGGGTAATCTTTACATCGAGCCAATCTATCAACCCTTCCCCCCTCGACATCCACACTTATCATAATGGGTGGCTTTTGTGGGTGCAAAGATGCATAAAAATTTTTAATAGACTGGTTTAATTGTTTAACCTGGGGTAAAGATTCAATATTTTTTGGATAGGTTTTTTGATGACAGTCATAATCAAATTCAATTAACCAACCCAACCCATCAGAATTTTTAAGCCAATCTTTAAGCTCTAATTCATCAGACCAAATAGAACCATTAAAACCAAAACAAAGCATTTGAGCTATTTTTTCTCTTAAGCTAAAAGACATTATATCTTCCTAATTTTTAATAACATTTGTATTTTTTAAAGGCGGAATACTTTTCATATCACAATCACAATTATTTTGAGCATTGGTCGGCATGGGTATATTAACAAATTGAGATGGAAAACAAACATCAAACGCCCAGATATATCCTGAAGGTGGTGCAACGTAAGGCAATGGATGTATGAATTGCCCATCAAAAATTTTATTTTCATCACCTTGCCAAATGGCAGGAGAATATTTAGCTTTAAAAGAAAAAGCTTGCGATGGGCTGCACTCAAAAGTCTTTCTGGTCCATAATTCTGAATTGGGAAGATCAATTTCCACGACTTTATCATTATTGTGATATACATCAAGATGTACTTGATAGTCTTGCCAACACGGGGCTTTTACAAAAGTGATATTGCATTCTATAGCCATCACAGTAAAACTAAAAAAAATTCCTGAAAGAACAATCCATGTTCTCATCGAAAACTCCTTATTCATTCGGCCAAATCAATTGCCCTGCTTTTTTTTGAATTTGATTTAAAATATGACGATGTTCTTCAAGCTCTTCTTCGCTAGCAAAATAAACTGGAGAATGGCTTACTAATTCTTGATGATTAGATTGATTTAATTTAACAGTATTTTCATTGAGTTCCAATTTTTTTTGGCCAGAAGTCATTGCCAAATAAACATCAGCCAATAACTGAGCATCTAATAATGCACCATGTAAAACCCTATCTGTTGCGTCAATTTGATAACGTTTACATAAGGCATCAAGGCTATTTCGTTGCCCGGGATGCTTTTGTTTGGCCAAAACCAAAGTGTCTGTAACTTGACAAAAAGATTCTAGTTTGAGTGACTTATCGATGCGTTTAAATTCTGCATTGATAAAACCGACATCAAATGGTGCGTTATGAATAATAAGTTCAGCGCCCTCGACAAACTCAACAAATTCTTTATTAATTTCAGCAAACTTAGGTTTGTCAGATAAGAATTCGTCACTTAAACCATGAACTTTAAAAGCACCTTCATCAACTTTTCGTTCAGGATTGATGTATCGATGAAAATGTTTACCTGTTAACCGTCTATCAATCAGTTCAATGCATCCTATCTCTATCAAGCGATGACCCTGGTCATGTCCAATGCCCGTGGTTTCTGTATCTAAAATAATTTGTCTTAACATGATGACTGCTCCAAACCAAGCTCCAGAGCTTGTTTTGCAAGTTGATCCACGCGTTCATTTAAAGCATGGCCTGAATGTCCACGTACCCAATGCCAATGAATTTCATGCTTTTTGGCAATCTCATCCAAAGCCATCCACAAATCTTGATTTTTAATGGGTTTTTTATCAGCGCCCAACCAACCATTTCTTCGCCAATTGTAAATCCAAGCAGACATCCCTTGTTTGACATATTGTGAATCCGTATACAATTCAACCACACATTTTCTTTTTAAAACACGAAGGGCTTCAACAGCAGCTTTTAATTCCATACGATTGTTGGTCGTGTGTGGCTCATAGCCAGATACCACCTTTTCGGATTCTTTGTAACCCAAAATAGCCGCCCAACCACCAGGACCAGGATTGCCTCTGCATGCGCCATCTGTATAAACCACAACAATACTCATAGAATTAATACTTTTAAATAATTTATTTGATTATAACAAGTTGGCATAAAATATCTATTTACCATAACAACAAAAACATCTTGTTCAAGATAATAGTTGTGATAGGATAGTGCCGAACTCGAAAAATGAAAAAGGACTATCACTGTGAACAATCACAAGCACCCTAGTACTTTACCAGTATTCTTTTTAACAGAAATGTGGGAACGATATGGTTTTTATGTGGTGCAAACATTGTTAGCAATCTACCTTGCTATGCATTTTTCCTGGCCCGATAAGCAAGTTTATGCTTTAATCGGCTCATTTACTGCCCTAACCTATTTATCTCCATTTGTCGGTGGCTGGATTGCTGATAAATATATTGGCCAAAAAGCGTCTGTATTATTAGGTGCTGTAATTTTATTAATAAGTTATATCGTATTAAGTTTTAGTGTACATATACCTACACTTATTACCGCTTTATCCTCAATTGCGGTAGGAACTGGTCTATTAAAACCCAACATATCTTCTTTGCTTGGCAATCAATATCCAGACGATTGCACTTTGAGAGAAAATGGCTTTACCATTTTCTATTTAGGTATCACAACTGGTATTATTTTAGGTACTACACTTCCAAGTATTTTCAACCATCTTTTTGGTTGGAAAATCGCTTTTCTAAGTGCTGCCGTGGGATTGAGCTTTTCAATCTTGACCTTCAGTTACGGTATTTTAAAAAATAAAATTGATAATTATCCCTCGTCAAGAACCAAACACTTTATGAATTATATCAAATCAGCATTAATTCTTTGTGGGTTATGGTTTTTAAATAAAGAAATTATGCTTAATCCAAAATTTGCAGATATGGTTTTCCCTGCAATCAGTGTGATTGCTATTGGGTATTTGATGTATAGCATCTTTACCGAAGAAAAAGCTCAATCCAAAAAAACTTTGATAATCATGTTTTTATGTATCATCTCTGTGATGTTTTGGTCTTTTTATTTCCAGATGTTTATGTCATTAACATTGTTTATTATCCGCGCTGTGGAGTCTGTATTTTTAGGCATTGAATTTACTCCACCCTACTACGTGGCTATAGAAAGTATCGGCATGATTATAATTGGATATTGTTTAACTCGAAAATACAATAGGGTCTCCTTAAGTGTCGAAAAACAAGCCTCCAATATTATTAATAAGTTTATTTACGCCTTAGCCTTGATGCTACTTAATTATCTATGGATAGATTTTATCTGTCATTGGAGCAATCCAAGTCATAAAATCTCACCACTGATGATTATTCCTGGTTATTTAATTATCTCTAAAGCAGAGCTTTTATTATCACCTATTGGTGTATCTGCAATGACTATTTTGTCATGTCGAAAGAAAGTCAGCACAATGATGGGAATATTTTTTGTGTCCCTGGGTTTGGGTGGATTCTTTTCAGGTAAGTTGGCAGGTTTGACGGCTGTATCAGACCAATCCATGAGTGTAGAAGCTTTAAAAATGCACTACACCAATGGATTCACAAAACTCGCCACAATTCTTTTGATATGTGTAATATTGAGCCTATTACTTAAATATTTTTCAACAAAAATTCTAAATAATAGGCTATAAAAGCTTATCTGAATTCTAGAGTTCTTGATAATTCGTTAGATTCTAGGACTTTCCTTGAACTAAAGAAACCATTCGCATGTAATCTAATTTGATTACCCAACTGCAGTCCGCTAATCAATATTAGAACCGGTGCGATAAGCATCGTATATATTGGATAAGCCGAAACAAGAACGCCTGTTAAAAACAATACACCCAAAGTCCCCATAACCAAAGCTAATAGCGCTTTACAAGCTTCTCTAATAAAAAAATTATTAATGAATTTAACCCGAATATCATCTGATATATCAGAAGCGGAAATGGTATTGATGCACCAAATAAATTCAACATCATTTCGTAAGCGGTTAATTAGCCAC
>DHHZ01000112.1 GCA_002403515.1 Legionellales bacterium UBA4759
AATTTGTCATACCCCATTTGACATCAACCCAATAATGGCTAGACTTAAGATATGGACAAAATAAGAGCAACCCAATGGATATAACAAGGACTGCCTTACCAGTGCGCTGCGTGCGACAATCATCGACGAAATTGCTATTACGCCCCTGACCACAAAAAAATAAAAATATCTGCTATCTTTAAATTAAGACCACTTAAATTTAACAATCATGAAAACTCAAAAACTACTCATTCCATTGGTTTTAATTGGGTTTAGTCAGCAATCCCTTGCAGAAATGTTCACAAAAAAAGATATCCATCATTATGTGGGCTATCAAAAATATTTAGCAAAAAAAATGAAAGACAAACGATAGTATTCATCGGCAATATTTGGCATGATAAATGCATACTTAAAATTTAAGATGAAATGAATGGATACGCCTCTTTTTCAAAATTTGATTCATCCCAAAGTCAAAAACTTAACCCCCTATCTTCCAGGACGTTCGATCAAAGAAATTCAAAAACAATATCAAATCCAGGATGTTATTAAGTTAGCCAGTAATGAAAATCCGCTTGGTTGCAGTCCAAAAGTACTTGAAAATATTCATCAAACCCAGATGGATAATATCTTTATCTATCCCTCAACTGGAAATCATCCGCTGATTGAGAATTTAACTAGCAAATTAGATGTTGCCAAAGAAAACCTATTAATTGCCAATGGTTCTGATGCGATATTTTCACTTCTGATTCAAGCTTATGCCCTTCCCTATCAAAAACAAATACTCACGCACCAATTTGCCTTTATGGGCTATGAGATTCAAGCATTAGGCTATGGCATTGAAACCCTAAAAGCCTCGGTTCATCCTGAAAGCTGGCAGGTTAATATTGATGAACTCATTTTACTGGCTAAAAGTAATGTTGCTTTGTTATTTTTAGCCAACCCCAATAACCCAACAGGGCAAATGATTCAGTGGGATGAGATTTATAAGATACTGCATCATATTCCAGAAGACACTATCTTTGTTTTAGATGAGGCCTATTTTGAATATGTTGATGATGCTCATCCCAAGCTCATGCCACTTATGCAAAAATACCCCAATTTGCTCATCACCAGAACTTTTTCAAAAGGATATGGTTTGGCTGCTTTACGAGTGGGATACGCCATAGGGCATGAGTCAATTATCAATACCCTCAAACGTATACAATTGCCTTTTAGCACTAATCAATTGGGTTTGAATGCTGCAGATATTGCTTTAAGTGATGAAGCTTTTATTGAACTTACAAAAACCAATAACCGTGAAGGCATGGAATTTCTTGAAAAAGAACTGCAAAAATTCCCATTAAAAGTCAGACCCTCTTTTGGAAATTTTGTCACCATTGAGCACCAGCAAGACATCAAAGAAATGGTTGGATTCCTAGAGTCCAAAGGCGTCATCATTCGGGGTTTACATGCTTTTGGTTTGGCAAATGTTGCAAGAATTACAGTCGGTGTTCGGCAACAAAACCAAAAACTCATCACCGCTTTACAAGAATTTTTTAAACAGCAAGGAGTATAAAATGACAAGGCTTAATGAAAAAAAATGCGAGGCTTGCGAGGGTCATGTGCAAGCACTAAATGCAGAACAAATTAAGAATTTACTTCCACAACTATCCAAAGACTGGAAAGTAGAGCATCAACCAGATCAACTAAAAAGAACCATTTCTTTTAAAAATTATTATCACACCATGGCATTTGTAAATGCACTGGCATTTGTTGCCAATCGAGAAAATCATCACCCTGATTTAAAAGTATCGTACAACCAATGTGAAATATTATGGACAACCCATGCCATTGGTGGTTTAAGTCTTAATGACTTTATATGTGCCTCAAAGACTGATGGATTAATTGAAGGTTAATACGTCATTATTTGATTGTTGACAATACCATGCTCTTGACAAGTTCTTTGAAAAGCTTGCATTTGTATTTGGCTAAACATGCTTCTTTTCACAAGCTCATCTGGCGTATTGCCATTACTAATTGGCAGGTACAAGTTATCAATAGGCATGATTCTGGTTAAACCGACCAAACGACAATAATGAATGAAATACTCTAATGTAAAAGTAGCATCCACTTGCATATTTTTGAAAATAATCATCGAATCCATAAGATTAATGGCACATTCTTGGTACTCGACTTTTTTTTGTCCAGGTTTTTTAACTTGTCTAAAAAGTTCTTTAGATTTGCCATCACTGTTTAAGCCAATGGTGCTTAAAATGTAATGATCTGGTAAAAACCCACTGAAAAATCTCACTGAGGAATAGATATATTCTTTAAATTTTGGGTTAATGATTTCAGTAGCCGAATTACAACTGTAGACAAAGACATTACAAAACGTCAAGCCATTGTCTACCTCAGCTTTTTTGATCAGTTGCGCAATGTCAGCAGAAGAATCCAGCTCTTCTTGTGCCCATAATTCTTTGTGCATGATTCTATCGTCAGGTGTGTCGCTAAAACTTTCTGGTGAAATTTCTAAGGTTAATGTCGGAAATAGA
>DHHZ01000123.1 GCA_002403515.1 Legionellales bacterium UBA4759
CACCCTGCATTCCAGGGAAAAGAGCTGATTGTAGTTTTGGCGATAGAGTTGAACCCTCACCTGCTAGAATGATGCCACCACGCGGACCGCGTAAAGTTTTATGTGTAGTTGATGTCACCACATCGGCAAAAGGTAAAGGTGATGAGTAATGACCAGTGGCAACCAAACCTGAAACGTGTGCCATATCAGCCAATAAATAGGCACCAACTTCATCAGCGATTTCACGAAAAGTCTTCCAATCAAGTTCTTGAGAATAAGCAGAAAATCCTGCAATGATTAATTTAGGTTGATGTTTCTTGGCCATTTCACGAACTTGTTGATAATCAATTTTACCGGTTTGGGCATTCAAACCATAAAACTCAGACCGATAAATTTTTCCTGAAAAATTAACTTTAGAACCATGGGTTAAATGTCCACCTTCAGACAAAGACATGCCTAAAATGGTGTCGTGGGGTTCTAATAAAGCAAGCATGACCGCAGCATTCGCTTGCGAGCCAGAGTGAGGTTGAACATTGGCATAATCAGCTGAAAATAAAGTTTTGACACGATCAACGGCAACTTGTTCAACTTCATCAACATATTCACAACCACCATAATAGCGTTTAAAAGGATAACCTTCAGCGTATTTGTTGGTTAATGGCGAACCTTGGGCTGCCATGACTCGTGGGCTTGCATAGTTTTCAGAAGCAATGAGTTCCAAATGTTGTTCTTGGCGAGTTTGCTCTAAGTCAATGTATTTTGAAACGGTAGGATCAAAGGAATCGATTTGCTTCATATAATCTGGCCTCTTTTTATGAAATATTATTGAAATTGCCAAGCTGGTGGATTATTGGTAGTTTGCACTGGAACTTGTTTGACAATCAAGTCATTTCGTACGTATTTCACGCCAACAGTATTATCAGCAATAAGTCCTGCGCGTCGTTTGATAGAGTCAGAATTCACAAACCCACTCAGCTGCACCCAGTCCTTGTAAGTCTTAACCTTGATGGCAAATGCTTCTGAACCCAACATATCAAATAGCCTTGCCTTGACTTTGGTGGTGACCGCCGTACTGTCTAAGTATTCACCCGTACTCTCGCGAACTTTGGTTGCACCGCAACCAGCCAAAACAGTAAATGCCAGACCCATTATTATAATTTTACAACATTTTAACACAACAAACTCCGTTTAATTATCCAAAATAATATAAGGTTTAAACCAGCCAGAAACAATGCGAATACGACTATTTACCCAGGTATAAGCTCGATAGAGTCTCAAACCAGAAGTCGTTTCAATACCTATATCCATGCCCGAATGACAAAAACCAACATTGTCATTGTATAAAGAAATATAATGTGGCATTTCATAAGCGTAAATGACAAATGGTCTAAGCGTAGCACCATCATCATAAGTACCATAGACCAAGATGTCATCGTGGCTATCGTTGGTAATTTTGATTAAACATGTGGGACTTGATTGCAATTCTTTAGATGATTTAGAGCCTGGATAAGCATGTATTGTGCCATCAAGAGCAAATGAACACTGAACAACAAAAGCAAGTAAAATTCCGATGAGGTTTTTTTTCATTTTAAGGCCTCCTGATTTGAAGTTTACACATCCTATCATGGCTTTTAATTTAGTCAATAGGATAATATTACAACCAAAATCTAGACTTGAAAATATCTAAAAAAAAAATTTATAAAATCATTAAGTTAATTTTCTGAAAAAACATTTTTTTATAAATAGCCACCGTCAAGCTCTGCAAATTATTTTCTGACCAAGAAAAATTGAATATCTTGGATTAAAAATAAACAAAAACATACATCTAAAATTTTACAATTTATTCATCAATTGTTTTATTAATTTGTAAATTATTAAATGCCAGACCTCTAATAAATGAACAAAAAAAAATCAAAAAAATCAAAAAAAAATCAAAATATTTTTTTTATGTGCTCTATTTAATCTAGGAATTTTAATCAAAAATGGAGTTTACAATGAAAATTCTTTGCGTTTTATACCCTGATCCTGTGACAGGATTCCCAAAAAATTCTGATTATGTGAGAAACGATTTACCTCATATTAGTCAATACCCCAATGGTCAAACTCTTCCATCACCCAGCAAAATTGATTTCACTCCTGGACACCTTTTGGGAAGTGTTTCTGGTGAATTGGGGCTTAGAAAATTCCTAGAAGATGCTGGACATCAATTTGTGGTCACCTCTGATAAAGATGGTCCCAATAGTGTCTTTGCGAAAGAGTTAGTCGATGCCGATGTGGTGATTTCTCAACCTTTTTGGCCTGCATATCTGACAGAAGAAATGATTGCAAAAGCTCCTAAATTGAAATTAGCACTTACGGCCGGCATTGGTTCAGATCATGTTGATTTACATGCAGCAATGAAAAAAGGCATTACAGTTGCTGAGGTGACTTATTGTAATAGTATCAGTGTTGCTGAGCATACAGTCATGATGATACTTACTTTAGTTCGTGATTACATGCGACAACATGAGATAGTCAAGCAAGGTGGCTGGAATATTGCCGATGCTGTTGTGAGATCTTATGACTTAGAAGGTATGTCAGTGGGTGTCTTAGCAGCAGGACGTATTGGACTAAGAGTTTTAGAATGTCTAAAACCTTTTGGTGTTAAACTTCATTATTACGATAGACATCGCCTAAGTCCTGATATTGAAAAAAAATTAGGGCTTACTTTTCATGACAATGTAGAAAGTCTTGTGAAAGTTTGTGATGTTGTATCCATTCACTGCCCTCTTCATCAAGAAACCGAAAATCTTTTTGATGCGCAATTAATATCAAAAATGAAAAAAGGTTCTTATATTGTGAATACGGCTAGAGGTAAAATTTGTGACACCCAAGCGATTGTGGATGCCTTAAAAAGTGGGCAACTCGCAGGATATGCTGGGGATGTTTGGTTTCCTCAACCAGCTCCAAAAGATCATCCATGGCGCAGCATGCCACATCAAGCGATGACCACCCACACCTCTGGTACATCTTTATCAGCACAAGCCAAGTACGCCGCTGGTGTAAGAGAAATTCTAGAGTGTTTTTTTAGTGGGAAGCCAATTCGCCCTGAATATATTATCGTTCAAGGTGGCGGCTTAGCTGGAACAGGTTCTCACTCTTATAGTTAATTTAAATGAATTGTTGGAGGAATTAATCATGGCTGGTTTTTTATCTAAGGAAAGAATAGTTGCTTCTAAGAAATTTAACCGTTGGTTAATTCCTCCTGCGGCATTAGCAATTCATTTATGTATCGGGATGGCCTATGGTTTTTCAGTATTCTGGAAACCACTAGGCACTATTTTAAGAGATAGCCAAGGCAAAGTTTTGCCGCTTTGTGCTGCAAATGCCAATACCTTTTGGACTAAAATTTTAGGTTCATGGCAAGCTTTATTTGCCACGGACTGTAATTGGAGTCAGTTTGACCTCGGCTGGATGTTCACATTATTTTTTGTCTTTCTGGGAAGTTCAGCGGCTATTTGGGGGGATTGGCTTGAACGTGTTGGTCCTCGTAAAGTGGGCTTAATTTCATGCTTTTGCTGGGTCGGTGGTTTTTTTCTATCTGCATTAGGAATTTATATCCATCAGCTATGGATTATGTGGCTGGGTTCTGGCGTTATAGGGGGAATAGGTTTAGGTCTTGGATATATTTCACCCGTTTCAACATTAATCAAATGGTTTCCTGATAAACGCGGTATGGCAACAGGTATGGCGATAATGGGTTTTGGTGGAGGTGCTTTGATTGGTTCTCCTTTGGCTACACAATTAATGGCACATTTTGCCGATTCAAACGGGCAAGGAGTTTGGCAAACTTTTATAGCCTTGGGCTTAATTTATACCGTATTCATGGTTTTTGGGTCGCTCATGTATCGTATTCCAGAACCTGGGTACAAACCAGCAGGCTGGAAACCACCTGTTGAAAAACAGGATTTGGTATCAAAAAATCATGTTCATTTAAAAGACGCGCATAAAACCAAACAATTTTGGTTAATATGGTTCGTACTCTTTTTAAATGTGACTGCATCGATTGGTATTATCGGAGCTGCGTCTCCAATGTTACAAGAAACCTTCGGTGGTATGTTAATACACCAAAATTTAAGTTTTGAAATGGTCAGTCAAAATCCAGCATTGAAAACCATGTTGGGTACGATTGCTGCAGGATTTGTGGGTTTAATTTCCATCTTTAATATTATTGGACGAATATTTTGGGCCTCTTCATCTGATAAGTTAGGACGTAAATTAACTTACAATATCTTTTTTTTAGGAGGGGCTTTATTATATTTTAGCTTAATTTGGTTTGCCAAATTATCCCTCTTATCAGAGTTTATTTTTGCGGTATGTTTAATTATTTCAATGTATGGCGGTGGGTTTTCAACAGTTCCTGCCTATTTGGCAGACATTTTTGGAACCCAATTCGTAGGCGCTATACATGGACGTATCCTGACTGCATGGTCGACTGCTGGGGTATTTGGTCCGATGATAGTCAATTATTTACATGATATTTCTGTGACGAATGGCGTCCCTTACCACCAAATTTATGTGGGTATATTCCCTTATTTGATTGGAATATTGCTGCTTGGATTTGTTGCTAATTTCATGATTTCGCCTGTAGACAAAAAATATCATATGTCTCGAAATGAGTTAAACCTTTTGAAAAAAGAAATTGAAATTACGCATCATGATGAAATAGAAGAAAGTGTTCAGAAAAAAAATCTATACCTAATATTTTCCTGGTTATTGGTTGGTATTCCTTTGTTAATAGGTATAGGTATTAATGTTCTTATGCTGATTAAATTATTATCGTAATTAAAGGGAGTTCCCATGTGTAGTGCACCCCTAAAAAAC
>DHHZ01000011.1 GCA_002403515.1 Legionellales bacterium UBA4759
CTGGTCAATTGATTTCTTTTCCTTTTTGGTTATTTGTGTACGAAAAACAAGTTTTAAAATGGACCAAAAATAAAATTTATCTCGAGCATGATGGACAAACCCAAATGCTTGTCGAAGGTTTGGAAGGTTTAAAAATTTCTTCTGATTTTGATTGGGTTGAATTAAGTATTGAGCATCCCAAGTTTTTAAAGAGATATCCCTTATGTCAAAATTTCAAAAAGGATTTGGATTGGTCGTAGTGATGGTTTTTATCACCATGGCAAATTTATTGATGTTTAAAAATGCCAATCATCTGAAGGCCTTATATAGCGCCTGGGTGCAATGGCGAAAACCAAAAAATACTTTTCAAGAGCACCTGGCTCAATGGACTTTGCTTCAAAAAGAGCCTTGTTTATTGTTGTGTCAAAAAAAATGTTTGAGTAGTGAATTATGGAAAGGGGAGTATGAAGCTTGGGTGGTTTATCGTCTTCAAGCGCTAAAAAAAAATGAATGTTTACAAAAAAATCCCTTAAAAGTTTATCATCCATACGTTTCATGGCGCTTTGCTCATAATGTATGATAAAATACATTTTTGATTTAAATGAAATAACATATGCAAATGCATTTTAATAACCCAGCATTCAAAAAATTGATGGTTTATCTTTTAATGATATTGCTTGGTATCATCGCAGGCTTTGATAAATTACCCTATTTAAAAAGTATCGGCTTATTTGTTGGGGAAGTATTTGTATCTTGTTTTAAGTTAATTTCATTGCCGATCATATTTTTATCCTTAATTGTGACTTTTATTAATTACAAAGCCAATGGCATGATGAGTCAGTTATGGAAAAATACTTTAAAATATACGCTCAGTACCACCTATGGTGCGGCTTTAGTCAGTTGCTTTTTGTATTTGATGATTAAACCACGCAATATGGTGGTTGAAAGTTTAGACAACTCTTTTGCAATTCTTACTCAGCCTTCAAGTTATATGGATTATATCAAACACCTAATTCCCACTAACTTTTTACAACCCTTTTTAGAAAATCAAGTACTCACCGTCTTGATTTTGGCGGTCTTGGTGGGTATGGCTCTCAAACAAATTCCAGATCAAACCGTACGTAAAACGGTATCCGATGTTTTTAAAGGTTTTCATGGCATATTTATGGTTTTAACCAAATGGTTGCTTCGTTTTATTCCGCTGGGGTTATTTGGTTTTATCACAACCAGTATTGAGTCGATGCACTCTAAGCATTCATTCTTAGGCTTGGGAGAATATTTGGCAGTGATAGTTTTGGCCAATATTGTACAAGGGTTTGTGGTTTTACCCCTTTGGTTGCGTTACCAAGGCCTTCAACCTTGGTCGATGATGAAATCATTAATGAGGCCTTTATCGGTTGCGTTTTTTTCTAAATCATCAGTAGGAACCTTGCCACTGACCATGGATACTGTTGAAGAACGATTAAACATTTCACCTGAAGTCAGTCGATTTGTATTACCACTTTGCACGAGTGTGAATATGAATGGATGTGCGGCATTTATTTTTACAACTGTCATTTACATGATGCAAAATGCCCAGATGGATTTAACCCCCATGACTTTTTTAACTTGGACAGTGATTGCCACCATTGCTGCAATTGGTAATGCGGGTGTGCCCATGGGATGTTTCTTTTTAAGTATTAGTTTATTGGTTTCTATGAATGTTCCAATAACCTTATTGGGGATTATTCTGCCTTTTTATTCGATTATCGACATGGTAGAGACAGCTTTAAATGTTTGGTCAGATTGCTGTGTGGTGAGCGTGGTCAATCAACAATTGTGTGATCAACCACAAGAATTGCTCACTTAGTGCTTTAAACCCTCTTGATGATGTCTGCATAAATATCAGTCAGTAGTATGACATCATGAATTCTAATGTTTTCATTGACTTGATGGATACTGTAATTGGGTAATCCCAGTTCTACGACCGGAATACCATATGGTGCAATAAAACGACCATCGGAAGTACCGCCACTGGTGGACAGTTTAGCAAGTCTTTCGGTGTGCTTTTCAATGCTTAATTGACAAAGATTAATTAAAAACTCCGATTGGGTATAAAAAGGCTCGCCACTGAGTTCCCAATGCCAATCGATATTCAAATGGTGGGTTTTGGCTAACTTTTCAATGACTTTTTTAAGATTACCGCTGGTTTGTAATGGATTAAAACGAATGTTGAAATCAAGCTCTAAAGTCCCAGGAATCACATTTTTGGCTTTGGTGAGATTGTCTAAGCGTGTAATTTGTAAACTAGAGGGTGGGAAATATTCATTGCCCTCATCTAGGTTCAATTGTGCCAGAACATTCAAAAAGGGCAGCGCTTCATGAATGGCGTTTTTTGCCAAGTGTGGGTAAGCAACATGGCCTTGTTTTCCATGAATGATAGCAGTACCACATAAAGAGCCTCTTCTGCCAATTTTTATTGAGTCGCCAGTACGAAACTCTGAACTTGGTTCCCCAACAATGCAATAATCAATTTTTTTACCTTGCTCATGAAGTTTTTCTAAGACGTAAGGTGTGCCATCATGATACTCTGAGCCTTCTTCAGCACTGGTGAGGAGAATTCCAAAACGAGATTTCAAGGGGAGGCTATGTTCAACAGCAACAAGCATCGCGGCAATACAAGCTTTCATATCAGCAATACCACGCCCATACCAATGACCTTCCTTTTCAATCAGTTGAAATGGCGGACTGTGCCATAATTCATTAGGCCCTGGTTCGACCACATCGGTGTGGCCTGCAAATACTAAAAGAGGCCCCTCTGTACCAATCTCTGCATACAGGTTAGAGGTGTTGTTTTTAGGGAAGCGTTGGCATTTAAAACCCAAGCCTTCCAAGAAAGATTGAATATAATCCTGACAGCCCGCGTCTTTTGGTGAAATAGAAGCTAGAGAAATCAAATGATTCAAATGATTTTCAAGTTTGACGAAATAAGGATGTGGGTTCATTAAATATTATCCTCTTAGCAATTCATTGATGCTGGTTTTTGCACGTGTTTTATCATCGACTTGTTTGACAATCACAGCACAATAGAGATTACACCCTTGGCTTGGCATAGAGCCTGAAACAACCACAGAACCTCTTGGGACGCGACCATAGGTGACTTCACCAGTGTCGCGATTGAATATTTTAGTACTTTGGCCAATAAAAACCCCCATGCCAATCACGGAGTTTTCTTCAACAATCACGCCTTCAACAATTTCCGAGCGAGCACCGATGAAACAATTGTCTTCAATGATGGTGGGGTTTGCTTGGAGCGGCTCTAATACACCACCAATACCAGCACCACCTGACAAATGAACATTTTTTCCGATTTGCGCACAAGAACCCACTGTAGCCCATGTATCAATCAACGTGCCATCATCAACATAAGCACCCACATTGACATAAGAGGGCATTAAAATAGTATTTTTTCCAATATAGGCGCCATGTCGAACTTGTGCGTCGGGTACCACACGGATTTTACTCTCTTGGAAATCTTTTGCAGTCCAATGGCTAAATTTCATAGGAACTTTATCAAAAAAATTGGTGTAGCCTGCGGGAATGATATCCATCGGAAAATAACGAAAAGCAAGTAAAATGGCTTGTTTCACCCAAGCATGGGTTATCCATTGTCCATCAATTTTTTCACAGACCCTAAGTTTTGCCTGATCTAGGGCATTCAACACTTCTTTTAAGGTATGAATTAATTCAGCAGGGGCTTGATCTGGAGAAATTTCAGTTCGTTTTTCAAAATAATAGGCAATCAGTTCTTGAGTTTGCAGCATGGGTATATCCTATAAAAATCTTTATGATTAATTTACAATGAATTTATGATATTATCCAATCATCTTAGTGTATTGTGAATGAGAAATGAAAACTTTTAATAACTCAGATGATTCACGTTTAAGTGTGATTGTTCCAGTGTATAACGAACAGGAAGTGATTACCCAATTTCTTGAGCGTTGTTTAATGGTTTTAAAAAAACATTTCCAATGGTTTGAAATAATTTTAGTCGATGACGGCTCCACCGACAAAACCATCGAACATTGTTTACCCTACATCAAAAAGCATTCTGAAATTCGTTTATTGAAGTTTTCTCGTAACTACGGACATGAAATTGCCTCGACAGCAGGATTTGACCATGCTTTGGGCAATTATGTGGTGTTAATGGATGCTGATTTACAACATCCACCTGAACTTATTCCTGAAATGATGTCAAAAGCCAAAGAAGGTTTTGAAGTGGTTGTCGCGCAGCAAAAACAACGTCCTGTTGAATCAAAAATTAGACGCTGGTTTTCGAAAATGTACTACAAAGTATCCAAACGCATGACCGGTCTTGAAATCCCTGAAGGGCATGGAAACTTTCGTTTATTATCTAGAACTGCGGTTGAGTCTTTAAAATCCATGCGTGAAAATAATCGTCATTTGGTGATGTTGTTTGCTTACATGGGGTTTGATACCGCAAGTGTTTATTACGATTGTCCTGCACGTGCTGCTGGTCAAAGTAAATATAATTTTAAAAAGCTGGTGAATTTGGCCTTGGATTCTATCATTGGATTTTCAGGTAGACCTTTGCGCACCATGGCAAAATTTTCAATTTTTATTAGTTTTGTGATGATGTTGTATGCAGGCTTTATTTTAATTGAAAAATTGCTAAGTCCTGAACATTTGATTGATGGTTTAGCCTCGGTGATATTTTTAATTGCAGGTTTGTTTTCAATTTTATTTTTATTTTTAGCTGTGATTTCTGAATATATTAGTCGAATATTAATCGAAACTAAAAATCGCCCTTTGTATTATATTCAACAAGAAATTAGCAATCCAAAACTTGAAACCAATAGGGTTTAAAACATGGCTTTAAAGAAGTTGATATTGTGCGCAGATGATTTTGGACAAAATGCTAAAATTTCAGAAGGCATTTTAGAACTTGCACAAAGTGGTCGTTTAAGTGCTGTAAGCTGTATGGTCAATGGTAGCGATTGGCCAGATGATATCGAGGCTTTAAAAAGTTGCGATGTACAAATTGGCCTACATTTAAATTTCACCCATGGGCAGCCATTGACTTTTGCATGCCAGATGGCTTTAGGGAAAAGCTTCCCGACTTTAGCTTCATTATTGTTATACCAGTTGGGCATTAAAAAAATAGATCAAACGATTATTTATCAGGAAATTCAAGCTCAAATTCTAAAGTTTAAGGATGATGTTGGATTTTACCCACATTTTATTGACGGTCATCAACACATCCATCAATTGCCGTTCATATCCAAGGCCTTGATAGAGGCTGTAGAAAGTCTTGATTTTTATCCATGGTTTCGCACCACCTACACCGATAAAAATAAACATTGGACACATTTTTTCAATTGGAAACGTTGGGCACTTTATTTCTTAGGCGGCAAAAAATTTGCAAACCATCTTCATGAAAAACAATACATGTGCAATGCTGATTTTTCAGGCGATTATACGTTTCGAGCTCAAGCAAATTACCCCAAAAGATTTAAAAGTTTCCTATCCAATTTAGAAAACGAAGGACTTATCATGTGTCATCCTGGAAAAACCTCTAGGGATGAATCAGATACCATCGCCAACATTCGTCCTATCGAATTGGCTTATCTTCAAAGCGATACGTTTCTTAAAGATTTGGCGCAATATGGATTCATATTAGGTAAACTTCATTGATTCTCAAAAATAGATACAGTAGAATTTGACTTCATTTGATAAAGGGAGTTTTTATTCCTATGAATTTCCAAGCGCGTCTACTTCATTTTTTTAAAGAGTATGGTTTTAAAACCTCTTTTTTAATTTTATTGGTTTTATTATCGCGTTTGATTGCGATGTATTGGATTCCTCTGAATGATTCAACCGAAGCGCGTTATGCTGAAATCGCCCGTTTGATGCTCACTTCACACAATTGGATATCTTTAATGCATTATCCTGGTGAATATTTCTGGGCCAAACCGCCTTTATCAACCTGGTTAAGTGCCACAAGTATGCAAGTATTTGGCATTAATCCTTTTTCTGCGCGATTACCTGCTTGGATTTTAAGTTTGATTTCTTTAGGCTTGGTTGCAAAACTTGCTCAAACGCAATTGGGAAAAAATGCTGCGTTTTGGAGTGTAGCCGTTTTATCCACCTGTATTTATTTTTTGGTGGATGCTGGTACTGTGATGACTGACCCAGCGTTGATGACCTGTGTGGTCACCGTCATGGTCAGCTTTTGGA
The DNA here is from genome assembly GCA_002403515.1 of Legionellales bacterium UBA4759. Taxonomy (GTDB): domain Bacteria; phylum Pseudomonadota; class Gammaproteobacteria; order Legionellales; family Legionellaceae; genus UBA2653. The sequence goes on from DHHZ01000011.1 coordinate 6,217, forward strand.
TGGCAATGCACGGCCATCACCGCATTTGGTCCTATTTGATATTTATCGCTTGGGGCTTAGGACTTCTGGTCAAAGGTCTTGTGACTGGTCTCTTTACAGTTTTACCCCTCATGGCTTGGTTGTTTATCACCAAAGAATGGAAAAAATGTTGGCGAAATTTGCCATGGATTAAAGGCTCTTTCTTAACCTTATTGATTGCTGTGCCATGGTATATTTTGGCAGAGCAAAGAACGCCTGGTTTTTTAAGTTATTTTTTCATTGGTGAGCACTTTATGCGCTACCTCAAGCCTGGCTGGTCTGGCGATTTGTACGGTTTTGCTCATCAAGCACCCTATGGCATGATTTGGGTGTATTTTATTTTAGGTGTTATGCCTTGGTCTATGGTCGCAGTTATTTGGGCTTTTTCTAAAAAAACAATTTGGAAAGTCCCCACGAAAGAAAAAACTTGGAACGCCTATCTTTTGTGTTTTATGTTGGTTCCTCTTTTGGTATTTACATTTGCCAGTAATATTATTTACCCCTATGTTTTTCCATGCATGCCTGCTTTCGCCTTATGGTTTACCACCTTGTTGATGAAAACCGATATCGACACGCAATTCAGGAATTTTTTCAATAGTGTCGCCATTTTTATGATTGCGGCAGTTTTGATTGTGACGGGTTTGTTTTTGAAATACCCCATTCAAGTTTCTAAATCTAATGATTTAATGATTTCGGCTTGGAAAGAGGATAGACAAAGCGATAATGAAGGTTTAATTTATTCGATGTTGCAACCCGAGTACTCGACCATGTTTTATTCATCTGGCGAAGTTAAAGCAACCCGTGATGAAGTCGAACTTTGTAATTGGTTACGTCAAGGAACACAATACGTGGTGTTAAATTCTGATGAGCCAAGCCAATATGATGAATTTATTGAAAAGACGTATCAAAAAGTTTTTGTGCAACAGCATCGTAATCGAATAGACACTCTTTATCGAGTCGATAGCTTGCCACTTTTTTGTAAAGTTGACGAATAAACCTAACGAATTTTATTAAACAAGGTTTCAGATTTTTGCAAATCAATTTTTAATTCTTCTGTAAGCCCTGTTTGTACATATACGCTAAGGCTATTCTCTAATCCAGCCAGTATTCCTTTGGCTTTTGTTGGTGGTGCTTGAACACCAAAAAAAGATAAAAATAAATACATCAGATACATGCCAAAACTCAGTTTGTTTGAGCTCATATCCTTGACTTCATGGAGCAACGTATAAATTTTTATTGAAAAATCCAGTTGCTCTTTTTGGTTGTACGTGATTTCAGTAACTTCTAATTTATTTTTTAAGTTTTGTAGTTGATGGAGTGTTTCCGAAAAGTCTCTGAATGGATGTTTGAGAATGTTTTGATAATTTTGCTGATAAATTTTATTTTTTAAAAAAAACTGAAATTCTGCAATTTCTGTATCACTTGAAAAATAATTGAGATTTTTTCTGATATATTCATACCATGTTTTTTGCAGCAAAGGGTCGGTGTTTTTCAAGGTAGTTG
>DHHZ01000051.1 GCA_002403515.1 Legionellales bacterium UBA4759
ACTTCACTTGTGAATTGGCGAACTGTAAAAAATTTGACATAACTGATATCCATGACTATAAATAAATATAGAGAGATGGACATCTTGGTGTAAAGGGTTGTTAACGTGTTGTAATATTGGAAGTTCTATAAACTCCATGGGAGCAAGAGGCCGGCCAGCCCATTGGCCACTTGGTACTACATAAGGATCTTAATCATGAAAAAATTTATTACATTATCTTCTTCGAGCAAGCGTTTTGGTTTTAAAGGAGCCATACTCACAACCGCCTTTCTGGGGGCCACGCTATTTTGGGCCGGGGCCGCTTCGGCTGAAACTCCAACGTGCACTAGGAGCTTATGTAGCTGCAACTGGAGTGGATCTGACTGTTTGTCGGGGAATTCATCTTCCGAATGTTTCGACTACATAAATTTAAATTGTGGGGAGTACTGCCTCGGACTGACAACGAAAGACCAATGTGAGTAGTAAGGGGGCGTGCTGATACTTCAATGGGCCATGGGTCATGCTACCCACTCCTAAAAATGTCGGCAGGCCTACGGGAGATGTCCTAGGTACCGAAATGCTAACGTTCGCGGTCGCCATTCTTGATGACGGCGCCCGCTTTTACAAGCCCTCCTTCGTTGACGGCGAACATCAAAACAGAGGGGTTGCCCGAGGTGGATAGGGTTCACCGGTCTTGCAATATAAATTTGCCCAAATAACCAGCTTTTGGTTTTGAAAAAAATTTGCGACAAAACCATTGACCTTAAGATTTATTAAAATAAGATATGATTTCTTCGATGACTTGAGGTTCCGCCAAAGTACTCAGATCACCTAAATCATCAAATTTACCAATAGCAATTTTTTTTAAAAGTCTTCTCATGATTTTTCCAGAACGCGTTTTTGGCAAACGTTTCACCAATTGAATCTTATCTGGTACGGCTAAACCACCAATTGTTTTTTTGATATGTTGTAAAAGCGCTGACTTTAAATTTTCTGGCTCAGGGTGCTCGTGAAAAGTCACAATAAAAGCCATGATTACCTCACCTTTGATAGGGTGAGGTAGACCAATGACGGCAGCTTCAGCAATCTCAGGATGTGTCAAAAATGCATTTTCAAGCTCGCCACTACCGATGCGGTGTCCCGAGATATTGGCTATTGATGCAATCATAATGGGGATCTATTTGAAAAAAAATCTTGGTATTGAGGTAGGCATGAACGTTTTGACTAATGGCGTTTACATGACTCATACCGCCAGAATGACTAACCTTCATTCCGCCCTAAAAGCTTTACTTCCAATAAATGACATGAGTTTTCTTTATGCTAAGCTAGGCGTTGGTACAAGCCTAGGTCAAGGAATGTATGATGAAGAAAAGAAAACCATCAATTTTATGACAACAAATGTAGGACCATATTAGGCCTGGAACTAAAGACCGAAGGTTTTCCCGCCATCTGAAACAAAGTGCCGATTCAAAAAAACGTTTCCATAGTTCAATGATTTCTGATAGGATTACTTAGAAATTTTCGGCATATTTGACATTTAAAATGCCGATACACACCATTATAGGAACTTTTAGAAATGGATAACAATAAAAAAATCAAACCCGATGATTCAACAGATATCTCATTGTTATCTTCCGCATTGCATCAAGAAATTCGAAAATTAATTTATCAAGCTCGTGATCATGTAGCAAGAGAATATAATTCCACACAGGTTTTACTTAATTGGATGATTGGGAAACGTATTGATGAGGAGTTTTTTGACTCTAAACGAGCTAATTATGGTGATAAAATACTTGAAAATATAGCAAACCAACTTTCACTAGAGTACGGACGTGGTTATGGGAAAATTAACCTATCTCGAATGCTGAAATTTTCACGCTTATTTCCAAATCGTGAAATTGTTTCAACACTGTCGAAACAATTGTCTTGGTCTCACTTCGTAATGATTTGTGGTATTGATGAAACATTAAAACGTGATTTTTATACCGAGATGTGCCGAATTCAGCGCTGGAGTGTACGAGACTTTAAACGTCAAATTGATAGTATGTTATATGAGCGAACAGCCATTAGTAAAGAACCCGAATCAGTTATTCAAAGTAGTATTGCGGCGCTCAAAGATAATGATAGCATGTCGAGTAACCTTGTTTTCAAGGACCCTTATTTTATAAGTTTTATTGGAAGTAATAATTATCAGTCCGAAAGAGATTTAGAAGATTTGATTTTAGACAATATTGTTGAGTTTTTACAGGAACTTGGGGATGATTTCTGTTTTGTTTGCCGACAGAAGAGGATGAGTACAGGTAAAAAAGATCGTTATCTTGATTTATTATTTTTCAATCGACGACTTAGACGACTAATTGCTTTAGATTTAAAAATGAATAATTTTGATCCCGCCTACAAAGGACAAATGGAATGGTATCTTAACTGGCTTGATAAAAATGCTCGATTACCCTACGAAGAAAAACCATTAGGTATTATATTGTGTGCCGGTAAAGATCAAGATGATATTGAGTATCTTAAAATGGATCAAAGTGGCATTCATGTTGCTCAATATTTAAATGACCTGCCTTCACAAGAAATCCTAGAACAAAAATTTCATAAAGCCATTGAGTCTGCAAGAGAATCTTATGCACGAACAAATGAATCTTGACGCGAAAGCAGTAAATAAATCCAAGTGGCATATAACTGATGAGCAATTCGAATTAATTAATGTCATTAATCTAAATAGTAGATTATATTTTTCATTGCAGCTCAAATTTTATGAACATTATCATACATTTTTTGAATCATTTGCTGATATACCTAAAAATGCTATTAAATTAATTTGCAAACAATTAAAGTTACCATTTAAATTATCAAAACAATCTGTATCGACAAGAACAGTTGAGCGCTACCGAGCAAAAATTAGGGATTATTTTCAATCTAGGAAGCTTCATCATGAAGATGAAGTCCATATTAAAAATTGGTTATTTAATACAGTTTTTCCTCAAGAGTCCTTAAATCTAGAGCAATTAAAAGAAAGGATAAGCGAATTTTTAACCCAACAAAGAATTGAATCCCCAAGTGAGTATGGGTTGGAACAATTAATTAAAAGTTCTCAATATCAATATGAAGAGAAACTGTTCGAAAAAATTTTTTTAAACCTCAATAAGGAAACTAAAGGACTTCTCGATGAATTACTTTTAATAGAGCAAAACAACATGTCGAGATTATCTTTTTTTAAACGATGGCCAGGTGGTCTTTCCTTAGAAACGATTCTTGGAGAAGCAAATAAATTAAGATTTTTAAAATCCCTTATCTTCCCTGACTGCTTACAAAATATTCCTAACAAATCATTGCAACGTTATTATCGAAATATTTGTACAAAATATCCAAGTGCGATTAAAGCCATGCCTGAAACACATCGATATGCACTACTTGCTATATTTTCCCTTATTAAAAAAAGACAAGTTACTGATAATCTAGTTGATCTTTTAATTCGATTAACAAAAAAAATTATAACTTCAGGTGAAAACAAACTTAGAAAAGAATTATCAAAAGTCATTGAAATTAAAAAAAGCTGTAATCAAAAAGTAATACTGAATACATTAATAAATGCCATTCTTGAGCATGAAAATGATGTTATCAAAAGTGCAATATATCCAATTATTTCAAAAGAAACTTTAGAAACAATACGTGCTAAAGACCCTGAAAAACAAATCACCTATAATGGTTTAGTTCATGATCGAGCAAGAAACTCTTATATTCATCATTATCGAAGAATGTTGTCGCCAGTGCTTGAATTACTTGAGTTTGAAACCAGAAATATACACTATCAACCAATTATTGACGCATTGGCTGTTATTAAATCTCAATTAGACAGCGGTACAACATATTATCCAATACATTTGAACGTACCAATTGATGGTGCAGTAAAAAAATCACACCAATCATTTGTTCTTGATTATTCTGAGGGTGATGAACGTATTAATCGAATTAATTATGAAATTTGTGTATTAAGGAATTTGCGCGATAAGTTACGAGTTAAAGAAATATGGGTTCAAAATGCTTTTCAATATAGAAATCCAGAGGATGATTTACCTCAAGATTTTAATGAGAAAAGAGAATATTACTATAGTTTATTAAATAAAACCAAAACACCAAAATTATTTACGCGTACAATCAAACAACAACTACAAAAACAATTGCAGCATTTAAATTTAGGATTACCCAAAAATAATAGTGTTCAAATTCTAAAAAAAGGTTATATAAAACTTTCAAAACTAGATGAACAAATGCCGCCTTTACAACTTGAAACCATTAAACAAGAGGTTTTTAAGAGATGGCCTAATACTAGTTTATTAGATGTACTCAAAGAAACAGATTTGTTTGTAAATTTTTTACAAGCTTTTACACCAAGTGGCCCTAAAGAGGGATTAAATAAGGAAATATTAAAAAAACGCTTACTACTTATCATTCTTGGCTATGGGACTAATACAGGATTAAAAAATGTGAGTGTTGGAAATGATGGAATTTCATATCAAGATTTAAAGCATGTAAAACTCAGGTATCTAGATACCGATAATCTACGTGATGCCATTCGTATGGTGGTGAATCAATTATTCAAAATACGCTCTCCAGAATTATGGGAATCATGTACCACAGCTGTTGCTTCTGATTCAAAGCACTTTCCGGCATCTGATCAAAACCTGATGAGCCAATGGCATCCTCGTTATCACCAAAAAGGGGTCATGATTTATTGGCATGTAGATACAAAATCAGTGTGTATTTACTCTCAACTAAAAAGCTGCTCTTCTTCTGAAGTATCATCAATGATAGAAGGTGTACTTCGTCACTGCACTGAAATGAATGTTCAAAAAAACTATGTTGATACACATGGTGCTAGTGAAGTAGGATTTGCATTTTCTTATATGCTAGATTTTGATCTTCTTCCTCGATTTAAAAATATACACTCTCAACGCCTTTATATTGTTGATAAAGACGATATGAATAAATATAAACATCTTACGCCAATTATATCACGTCCAATTAACTGGGAAATCATTGAAGCCCAATATGATCAAATCATTAAATATACTGTTGCTTTAAAACTTGGAACAGCAAATGCTGAAGCGATTATGAAAAGATTTACTCGCGGCAATTTACAACACCCTGTTTATAGGGCATTGAGTGAGCTAGGTCGTGCAATTAAAACAATATTTCTGTGTCGATATCTAAATTCTGAACAGTTGCGTCGAGAAATTCATGAGGGCCTAAATGTTGTAGAGAGATGGAATGGAATCAATGATTTTATTTTTTATGGGAAAACAGGAGCATTACGAAGCAATAAACCTGAGGAAGCAGAGCTGTCTATGCTCTGTTTGCAATTACTACAACTCAGCATGGTTTATATCAATACATTGATGCTCCAACAAATCATTAAAGAGTCCAATTGGTTAGATAAGATGACGATTGAGGATAAACGAGCTATAACGCCATTATTGCATGAGCATCTTAATCCCTATGGTGTTTTTCTCTTAAATTTAGATACACGTTTAGCAGTAAATCACCCTGATTTTAAAGAGGTTGCTTGATATGGATAAACGCACAAGCCCACATAAAAAAGCACTACAAATCATCAAATATTTTCGCCATGAGGATCCTGATTACAATTATATTAGAACAGTTTTTAGTCATTTACGCAAAGAATTGGATGTTCCTGTGAAAGCCGCACCAAAAAAATTACCGTATGTACCGACAGAAGATGAAATAAAAAAATATTATGAGGCAGTATGGCAAACTAAAAATATGCAGGATATGTTGATTATAAAAACGCTTCTTTATACGGGTGTTCGTGTGAGCGAATTGATTCGTATAAAACTAAATGATGTTGATTTCACCAGATGTCAAATTAGAATTGTTGCTGGAAAAGGTCAAAAAGACAGACAAGTGCCGTTTCCAAAAAGTTTTCGGGAAACTTTAGCATTGCATGCCGCAAATGCAGGAAAACTCGGGTATACATATCTTTTTGAATCATCTTGGAAAAAACCATATTCCGATCGCGGTATAAGAAGAATGTTAGAAAAGTATAGTGAAATAGCTGGGCTTAACCGAAATATTTCTCCGCATCAATTAAGACATTTTTTATTCACTTGGTTAAAGAAAAAAGGCATAGATGACGCATTAATCCAACCATACTCAGGTCATGAAAATCGCGCATCACTTGAAGTTTACTCAAAATTATCTTTATCAGACGCCCAAGAATCTTATGATGAAAATATAAAAGATTTTCCAATTTAATTGGGTTCAGATGGCGGGAAGGAGTTATAGTCAGATCTGGTG
>DHHZ01000067.1 GCA_002403515.1 Legionellales bacterium UBA4759
TTTAGGGGTGCACTACAAATTTGAAAAAGACTGTTCTAGCCATTTTAAGTTTAAGTTCGCTATCTGCTTTTGCAGGAACCATGGGGCCAGTTTGTACAGCTCACAATGTTACAGTTCCTTGCGAATCAAGGGGATGGTCAATTGGTGGACAAGCGCTATATCTTCAACCCTCTAGTGGTATTGTTGGCTCAGATGTATTTAGTAAAGTTCCAAATAGTAGCGAACTCGGTGTTGGTTTAAATCCACAATGGTCATGGGGATTTCAATTAGAAGCAGATTATCGTTTTTCAACGGGCAACGATTTTAATGTGAATTGGTATCACTACCGAAACAGTGATTCTTCTCAATTAGCCAATCCAGTCTCATTCACCAACGTGTTATTCAATAGCCCAATATCGGGCCAACCCACTACTTATTATAATTTTACTGCCAATAGTGCGGGAAATAGTTTTAGCTTGGCTTGGGATCAAGTTAATATGGAGTTTGGTAAGCATTTCGATCTCGGCCAAACAGATTATGCTCGTTTACACGGGGGATTAAACTTTTCTCGCGTTGCTGGAAGTAATGCCATTAATTTTAATGGATCAACTCAATCCCTAAGTAATAGTTCCCCCACTACATATAACACCAGCAAAACACTTGATACCAGTTTTAATGGTTTAGGTGCACGTGTTGGTTTGGATTTAACCCATGAACTAATGAGTGGTTTAGATATTTATGCTGATGGTGCATTTTCTTTATTAGCTGGTTCAAATAAATCATCGTTATACAATTATTATTCTCAAAATAATATTCAATATACTTCTTTCGTAAATTCTTCAAGAAATCGTGTTGTTCCAGAACTTGATGCACGAATTGGTGCAAGCTATGGTTATGCGCTTGCTCAAGGCAACATTAATCTGAATGCCGGTTGGTTATGGGCAAATTACTTTAATGTTTTCACCTCAAACGAAAAAAGCTTTAATGTCCAAGGTGTTTATTTTGGCTTAAAGTGGGATGGTGACTTAGCATAACTTTAATGCAGGGCTTGCGAATCCCGTTACATCAGAGGCGGGCAAGCAAGCCATTTTCTTTGAGCTCATTTAGCTTAACGCAGTTTAAACTCATTATCTTTATTTCTATTTGAGAATGGGAATGTTTTCTTGCTTTTCATTCATGACAGATGGGTAAATACTGCTAAGAGACACTCACGAGAGACTTTTCTATCTGTTCATTTCTACAACAATTAAACAAAGTGGTTATTTATTGATTAATATACTATAATTTATGTGTACCTTTATAGGAGTCTGTTATGAAAATTATTTATTTAATCATGTCTTTGTTTTTAGCGATAAGTGTATACGCAGATGATGAATGTGATTGTGGGGTTGATATGATGTGTACCTCTTGCGATACAAAAACTAATGTTTGTAATGCGTGTGCACCAATACCAGAATAGAGTAACTAAAATTAGAATACTACTGGCATAAGGCTTTTGTATTTCGAAGAGATCAAATTATTCAATGAAGCCTAACATGCAAAGTATATTATTAGTTATGTCTTAGTTCTTAACACTTAATGTGTATGCAGATGTTGATTATTGTACTTGCGGCCCTGGAATGTAATGTACAGGATGTAATACCAAAACTGGGGCTTGTGGCGGTTGCGAACCAGAACCCGCTTAAATAATGTTATCTTAATTATCCATCCAGACAGGTTAGAGTTTGGGTGGTGATTGGGAATTTTCATATTCTGGGACAAATTACCTTTAATAAATTGTTTGTCGGTATTGCACTATTTCTTTGTTAATCTTGCTTTTGCATTCAGGACAGATGGGTAAATACTGCCAAGAGGCGCCCACTAGAACGAGTATTTTCATTAAGTGATAAAAAATTGTCGTTTTTTTAACAGTTGCATTATACTTATCATTATAAAAATCTTGAAGATTGAGTAATATGATGTCACATCATATGACATGGCAAGAAAAAAAATTGGTGATGGCTTCAAGCCTTGGCACGGTCTTTGAATGGTATGACTTTTATCTTTATGGGTATCTTGCCAGTGTAATTGCCAATCAGTTTTTTTCTGGTTTAAATAAAAATACCGCATTTATTTTTGCATTATTAACCTTTGCAGTAGGGTTTTTATTTCGTCCGTTGGGTGCTTTAATCTTTGGTCGAATGGGTGATATTTTAGGTCGTAAACAGACTTTTTTGCTGACCATTACCATCATGGGACTATCGACGTTTTTGGTGGGTTGTTTACCCAATTATCAATCCATTGGAATTGCAGCACCCATTATCCTCATCACTTTGCGCATGCTCCAGGGTATTGCCTTAGGAGGCGAGTACGGTGGTGCTAGTATTTATGTTGCAGAATTTGCGCCAGAAAATAAAAGAGGTGCGTATACCGCCTGGATTCAAGTAAGCTCCAGTGTCGGTTATTTCATGTCAATTTCTGTGATCTACATGACCCAAAAATATTTAGGGCAAAATCAGTTTGAGAATTTTGGTTGGCGTTTTCCATTTTTATTGTGCGCAATATTTCTACTAATATCAATTTATATTCGCGTGAAAATGCAAGAATCCCCAGTATTTATGAAGTTAAAACTTCAAGGGGAAATTTCTCGTAGTCCCATATTAGAGACTTTTGGACAATGGAAAAACTTAAAATGGGTTTTGGTTGCTTTATTTAGCGTGATTATTGCCCAATCAGTCATGGCCTTTTGTGGAAATTTTTACGCTTTTTATTTTTTAACGCAAATTCTCAAAGTAGACCCCAGCATTGCAAGTATGTGTGTGGCTGTTGGTTTATTAATTTGTATGCCATTTTTGATATTTTTTGCGCAATTAAGCGATAAAGTGGGGCGGCGCAATATCATGTTAATGGGATGCTTATTGGGTGTTTTATCTTATTTTCCCGTGTATCATGCTCTTGTTGGGGCAGTGAATCCTCAATTGATTGTTGCGCAGCAAAAAAATCCTGTGGTTTTGCATACCAATCTCAAAGAATGTTCGTGGCAATTTGATTGGAGTGGTCATGCAAAATTTGTTACATCTTGCGATGTTGCCAAACAATCTTTGATGACATTGGGTGTTAGTTATAAAACACTGGATTTGGGTGATACCAAAGAAAGCTTCATTACCTTAGGTACTCAGCGAATTGACAGTTTCTCAGGAGTTGGTTTACCTGATGAGCAATTGCAAGCTAGAAAAAAACAATTGCTTGATAATTTAAGGATTTCGTTAAAAGAGCATCATTATCTCAATGAGCCCAATACAAAAAACATTCATATTTTCATGATTTGTATGCTTTTAACTTATTTGCTCATGATATCGTGCATGGTTTATGGCCCTCAGGCTGCATTTCTTGTGGAACTATTTCCATCACGCATTCGCTACACCGCCATGTCATTGCCCTATCATTTGGGGAATGGGCTTTTTGGTGGTTTGATGCCTGCGATAACTTACTCTATTGTGGCGCAAACAGGCAATATGTATAGCGGTTTATGGTATCCTGTAGGTATATGTTTTATCTGCTTTATTGTGGGTTTAATATTCTTACCAGAGACCTATCAAAAAAATATCCATCAATAAGATGGTATTTTTAAAAATACTCAACTACATTAAAATATATAGGATAACAAAAAGGCGAAATCATGAAGCTCTTGATTTTGTTGTCATTGGTCTGTTGTTCTTTTTATGTCTTTGCTCAAAAAATCATGGTTGATGGCATAACCTATGATGTTAATCCATCGACACGTTATCCCATACCACCATCAAAAATTTATACGAAAGATAGAAGTATTACACCTTTACACACCAATGGCGCCCACCGACTGTATGACTGGAAAGCATGATTGGGGGGCTGGTTGGTCGAGTTCATAATTAATTCTTTTGAATTTATCTGAGCGAAATAATTGATAACATTCAGGGACGTAGAGCGTTCTATTTTCTTCAGGGGTTGCAGAAGTAATTTTTTTCAATATATTTTGCATGATGGCTTTGAAAAAAGGAAATTCACTTTCTTCAATACTGAAAAAAACGGTAAAATAATTAGTTTCAAGGTGTTTACTGATAGCTTCTTTTAATTCACATCCTGGTATTTCAACATAATCATAAAGAATAGCTTTATATAATCCAAGAATAAGGCTGACATCCAGAATCAAATGATTTCCAGGCGTATACCCTTCTTCAATATCAACGAGTTCTTGTTCATCACTACAAATTAAAGGGGATACAGGAGAACGACGAATGTGCTCTGTGGCTGCAGGAATTTCAACTTTCATTTCTTTTTTTGGTGACTTCGGTCTTGGCGGCATTTTTTTTGAGGCTGTTGGGTTATACAGCCACGCATGTAATTCTTTTCTAAATATGATACTGACTGCCAATAGGCAGGCTGCCAGCAATAATCCACTATGAGCCAGAATGAATTGGAGATATAACATAAAAAAAACCTAAAAAATATGCAAAATCATTGACAATTATCCATTAAAAGAGTTATTTGTAAAGTATCAGTAATGAATAGGGAGATATTCATGAACATACAAGATGAAACCAGTCAATTACTTAATCATTGTGTAGAAGGTTTTCAGAAATTTCGTGATGAAAAAATACAAAGGTTAAAAGAGGCTTTGCTATCTGAAGATTTTATTATCCACCCAAAGATTATTGCCAACAATTGGTTAAATTTGGAAGAGAGTGAGTTCCCGAATTCTGCTAATAGGCCTTAATTTTCAATTAGAAACTGTTGTTCCTGCATTCAATCAATTTATTGCTGCACTTAGCGAAGAATGGGAACAAACCAAACTAACCGAACTTTTAAACTTTGATAAATTACTTGAGAAATTTCGTAATAAATATCAGTTTATCATAGAAGGCGGGCTATTGATGGTGTCTGCTGCGATTATGATTGTTTTAATTGAAGCAGTATTGTCGATTATCACAACATTAATTGCACTAGCTTCTTTGACCTCTGCGATTATTGCGTCATATCAAATGTTTTCAAACCGAAATCACGAAGAAGCTGTTAAATATACGCTCTATTCTGCTATGGGTGTGTTTTCAACATCATTGATTGGCATGGTTTCTTCTTTGCTATGCTTAAGTGCTATGGGTTTGGTTGTCTACAAAGCATCGGATTTAATCAAAGATGAAATTCCAGAATCTGTCAAAGTAAGCGCCTATAATCATATCAGAGAAGGCTGGATATGGTGCAGTGCTCAAATTGATACCCTTCAAACCAAAGGAAATGCACTATTCGAGATTTAATTTTTAAAACCGGTTTAACGACCGGTTTTTTGTGGTTATTTTTTGTAAGGTAGTTGCAATTTTTGATCAGTTGATGATATAATAAGTTCTGTGTTAATTAAGAGGACTTTTACAATGATAACTTTTCAATACAAATTAAATGAAATCGTTCCAGCAGTTGAAGCTTTTGGTAAAGCTCTTGAAGCTCAATGGGCTCAAACCAATTTAAAAGAATTTTTTACTGTAAAAAAATTATTTGCTCAGTATAGCAATGTCTATCAATTAATCATTGAAGGTATTTTGTTAGTTGTTTCTGCTGCAGTTGCGATTGCATTAATTGAAGCTGTTGCCTCAGTCCTTACTGGTTTAGCATTGCTTGCTACTGTAGTATGTGCAGTGATGGCAGGCTACCAAGCTTTCGTGAATAATAATTATAAAGATGCTACAAATTTGGCTTTGTATGCTGCTAGTGCACTAGCAATTTCATCTTTAACTGCAATTATCGCTCCTTTACTTTGGGTGGGAACAATTGGTTTGGTAGGCTACAAGTCATCTGATTTAATCAAAGCCGCGCTTCCTGATTCAGTCAAAACAAACACTTTTGACATGGCAAAAAATTCTTGGACTTGGTTCAATAGACAAGTTGATAATGTTCAAGAGACAGTAACAACCTATTTTAATCCTTAAACCGCATAAGAGGATTCAATAAAAAAACCGGATATTAATCCGGTTTTTTTATTTTGCATTCATGCGCAAACCACCATCTAAACGAATGACTTCACCATTCAGATAATCATTTTCAATCAGATGAATTGCTAATTGAGCATATTCCTCAGGCTTTCCTAAACGATGAGGAAAAGGAACATTTTTTGCTAATTCTATTTGCACTTCTTCTGGCATTCCAGCCATCATTGGCGTTTGCATGATTCCTGGGGCGATGGTATTGATACGAATTTGATGTTGTGCAAATTCTCTTGCCAAGGGCAAAGTCATAGCAGCAACTCCGCCTTTGGAAGCACTGTAGGCCGCTTGTCCAATTTGGCCTTCAAATGCCGCAACCGATGCCGTATGTATGAATATGCCACGGGTTTGGTTTTCAGCAATGGGTTGTTGCATCATTTTTTCTGCAACTAAACGTAAAACATTAAATGTGCCCACCAAATTAATTTGAATGACTTGGTTAAACTCATTTAAAGCCATGACCCCATTTTTCCCCACTACGCGTTTCGCGGGGGCGATACCTGCACATTGTATACAAATATTGGGGATACCAATTTTTTCAATGGTATTGCTTAATGCGGTACGAATCGAATCTTCATTGGTGACGTCACATTCAATTTGATAGTCATTTTGAGAGGCTTGTCTATCCCAAGAAACCACTAAAACACCTTTTTTCTTAAGCGCTTCAACGGTTGCTAATCCTAAACCAGATGAGCCTCCAGTGACAATTGCGCGAGATGTTGATAAATCCATATTAATTCTCCGATTTCATAAATGCTTGATTGAGCGCTTTAAAAACTGGCGTGCCGGCTTGTTTTATCCATTCATAAAAAACCATCTCTGAGGTGATGAGCTCAACACCTGCTTTTTGCATGCGTTCAAGGGCTGTGTGATGATCTTGTAGGTGGCGTGCGGAAATGGCATCCAACACCACAAAGACTTTATGCCCATCATCGATGAGATCAAGTGCAGTTTGTAAGATACAAACATGGGTTTCAATACCAACCAATATAATTTGTTTACGGTGAAGTTTTATCAGCTCTTGTTGAAAGTGTAAGTCCCTAAATGCTGAAAAACTTTCTTTTTCAATCAGCACATGCATGGGTAAAAGACTCCTGAGTGGTTCTATGGTGTATCCCAATCCTTTGGGATATTGCTCACACACTAAAACAGGTACATCCAACTCACTGGCAAGTCGCATGAGCCATTCGCAACGCCCCAGCATGTTTTTTGCATTGATGACTTTGGGGGTTAGTTTTTCTTGGACATCCATCACCACTAAACATGATTTTTCTTTGTCGAGTAACATCCCTTAAAACTCCTTGTGCTAGGTCACACAGACCAATACCGCGGTTAAATATTGTCCTTCAGGAAAATGAGGCAATACAGGATGACAAATCGCAGGCCCGTACACACCAAGAATTTGAATTTGTCGATGTTCAGCTGTTGCTTGTTGGGCAACCAATTGTGTAAATTCTTGGGTATTTAATGCCGAAGAACAATTGCATGTCATTAATATACTACCGGATTTCATATTGCGAAAGACTTGGCGATGTAAAAATCGATAAAGATTTTTAGCTTGATTCAGATGTTTTTTAGAGGGCACTAATTTGGGAGGGTCTAGAACTATCACATCATAATCTTTGGCTTTTTCAAGGTGGTTTTTGGCATCATCGACAATCCATTCAATACGATTGACACCATTGATTGAGGCATTGTGTTTTGCATGTTCGATGGCTGGTGCTGAACTGTCGACAGCGGTCACATCAGTAGCACCTGCCAATGCTGCGTGTAGTGCAAAACCACCGTGATAGGTATATAAATCAAGTACTTTTTTATTTTTGCAAAGACTTGCAAGGCGCTGATGATTTTCCCTTTGATCTAGGAAAATACCTGTTTTTTGTACATTTTCAAAATTAATTTCAAACTGAACACCGGCTTCTTTGACGATGGTTTTTAATCCCTCGCCACTATCGCGATGTGGCGATGACCAACCATCTTGTTGCAATGGTTTAATTTGCCCTAACCATAAAAACTTTTGTTTTGGGAAATGTTGTTTTAATAAGTTTAAAATAAATTCTCTATGAAGTTCGGTCCAAAAGGCCGATGATGAAATGACTGTGATTTCATTGAAGGTATCAATAACCAAACCAGACAATCCATCACTTTCACTATTGCATAATCGATAGCCTGTGGTTTCTTCATTGGGAAAACCAAGACTCTGTCGAAGTGCGATGGCCTGCTCGATACGAAACTTTAAGACCTCTTCCCAACTCTTAAAGTTTTGCATGATTTTATCATTGGCAATCATGCGCACACGATAAAGGGAGTTGTCATTAAAAAAACCTGCACCAACCAAAGTGCCTTGTGAATCAAAGACCTCCACCCAGTCACCAGCTTTTGGTGAACCCTGGATTTTTTGAATGGCTTGAGGAAAAACCCAAGGGTGGCCAGCAATAATTTTTTGTTGTTTTTGTGAAGAAAGAATAACTTTTGTTTGCATAATTGACTCTAATAACGAAGATGTGCAGTATTTTAGCAAAATTTTCTGTAGGATGCTCTATTTACTCGCCTTTTTGTAAAGCGTATAATACATAAAAATTAATCCATATGGTTTCAATATGAACAAATCTGCGCAGTTATTTGAAAAAGCAAAACAACTTATTCCCGGTGGCGTTAATTCACCAGTACGTGCTTTCAAAGGCGTCGGCGGTACACCTGTATTCATGAAAAATGGGCAGGGCGCTTACATGTTTGACGCTGATTATAATCGTTATATTGATTATATCGGCTCTTGGGGACCTTTAATTCTAGGACACAGTCACCCCAAAGTTTTATCAGCTGTTGAAAGTATCTTACATCAAGGCATGACTTTTGGTGCGCCAACTGAAATTGAAATTGATATGGCACAAAAGATTTGTGAATTAATGCCTAATATTGAAAAAGTGCGTATGGTTAATTCAGGCACTGAAGCGACCATGACCGCTATTCGAATGGCCCGCGCTATCACCGGTCGTCAAAAGATTATCAAATTTGCTGGCTGTTATCATGGACATAGCGATTCTTTATTGGTGAAGGCAGGTTCTGGTTTATTAACATTGGGTGTGCCTTCATCGCCTGGTATTCCACAAAACTTAGCCGCCAATACTTTGACTGTTGATTTTAATGATTTAGAGGCTATTGAGGCGCTATTTCAAAATTACGGTGATGATATTGCAGGTATTATTGTTGAACCTATTGCTGGAAATATGGGAATGGTTCTTCCGCAAGAGGGCTTTTTACAAGGTCTTCGAAAGGTTTGTGATGCCCATCAAGCCATTTTAATTTTTGATGAGGTGATGACAGGGTTTCGTGTTGCCCTAGGTGGTGCACAAGCCATCTATAATGTTGTGCCAGATATCACAACTTTGGGCAAGATAATCGGTGGTGGGATGCCAGTTGGTGCTATTGGTGGTAAGGCTTGGATCATGGATCATTTAGCGCCTGTTGGGCCTGTCTATCAAGCAGGGACATTGGCAGGAAATCCTTTAGCTATGGCAGCAGGTCTTGCAACTCTTGATGCAATTTCACAACCCGATTTCTACGAAGAATTATCTAAAAAAACAGCAATTTTAGTGCAAGGCATTGCTGAAGTATCTCAACAATTGTCTGTACCCATACAAATAGCTCAAATGGGTGGTATGTTTGGATTTTGTTTCACCGCGCAATCACCAATTCGAAACTATGATGATGTCGCAACCTCTGATGAAACTTTATTTAGAAAATTTTATCATCAGATGCTCCAATCTGGAGTTTATTTGGCGCCTTCTATGTATGAAGCAGGATTTTTATCAGCCGCCCACAGTATGGAAGATATTGCCTATACTGTTGATGTTTTTGCAAAAGCATTAAAAGCTGTTTAATTTTGGTAAAAATTTGGTAAGATGTTAAAGTTATATATTATGGAATAGCACGTATTAGGGAATATGGGCAGTTTAATTAGGAGAATATAGATGAAATTAAGAAATATTGCATTAATGACCATGTTGGCAGGTACATCATTAGCTTTTGCTCAAGCGCCTCAATCAGCAGCGCCAGCGCCTTCAGCTTCATTCAATGCGCAACAAACACAAGAAATTGAGAAAGTGATTGCGAATTATTTGGTGAGCAATCCTGAAATTTTAGTCAAAGCATCTCAAGCATTACAAGAAAAACAACAAAAAGAAATGCAAGCAGAAGCAACTACTTTCATCAAACAAAATTCTGCACAATTGTTGAATGAAAAAATTTCTGTTGCTGGCTCTCAAAATCCTAATGTAACCATCGTTGAATTCTTTGATTACTCTTGTGGACATTGTATCAAAATGAGTTCGGTTATGACTGATTTGATGAAAGCTAATCCAAATGTTCGCGTGGTTTATCGTGAATTCCCAATATTTGGTGAAAAATCAATCAATGCTTCAAAAGCTGCACTTGCTGCTGGTTTACAAGGTAAGTATAGCCAAATGCATGAAGCTTTATTTGCTATCAAAAATATTGACAACAAAGCCATTACAGAAGCTGCTAAGAAATTAAACTTAGACATGGCGAAGTTTGATAAAGACATGAAGAGCAAAGAAGTTGCTGAAGATTTAGCTGCGAATCGTCAATTGGCAGAAAAAATGAAATTATTCGGCACACCAGTATTTATTGTCATGTCTACACCAAATGGTCAAGTGAATAATGCAGCAAATCCTGTGATGATTCCAGGTTCTACATCATTAGCTAACCTACAAAATGTTGTTAAAATGGTCGCTGAGGCAAAATAATTTATGCAGACGTTTCAAGATTTAATTGCAACCTTGTTGGGCTTTTGGGGCCAACAAGGTTGTGTTGTTTTACAGCCTTTTGATATGGAGGTTGGGGCAGGTACTTTTCATCCGGCAACTTTTTTAAAAGCCATTGGTCCAGAACCTTGGAAAGTCGCCTATGTTCAACCCTCAAGAAGGCCAACTGATGGACGCTATGGGGATAATCCAAATCGTCTACAGCATTACTATCAGATGCAAGTGATATTAAAGCCATCACCATTAAATATTCAAAATTTATTTTTGGAGTCTTTAAAAGCCATTGGTGTCATTCCTTTAGAAGATGACGTGCGATTTGTCGAAGACAATTGGGAATCACCAACACTGGGTGCTTGGGGTCTTGGTTGGGAAGTATGGTTAAATGGTATGGAAGTTGCCCAATTTACCTATTTTCAACAAGTCGGTGGTTTGAGTTGCCAACCTGTGACTGGTGAATTAACTTATGGTTTAGAGCGTTTGGCCATGCATGTGTTTGGGGTTGATTCTGTTTATGATTTACCTTGGGCAAAAGATGGTGAACGAACCATTACTTATGGCGATGTGTTTTTACAAAATGAGCGAGAAATGTCGGCTTATAATTTTGAACATGCTGATGTTGAAATGCTATTTCGTCATTTTGATGATTATGAAAAGCAAGCACTTCGTTTAATTGAATTGGCTTTGCCCTTGCCCGCATATGAGATGGTGGTTAAAGCTTCACATTGCTTTAATTTATTAGATGCCCGCCATGCTATTTCTGTTACAGAACGACAACGTTACATACTTCGTGTTCGTAATCTTTCTCGCGGTGTTGCTGAAATTTATTTTAAATCCAGAGAAGAAATGGGTTTTCCTTTAATAAAGGGTGATTGATGAGTCAGGATATTTTTTTTGAACTGGGTCTAGAAGAGTTACCTAGTGGTTTGGTCAAGCCTTTGGCAAAAGAGCTTTTAACTAAAGTGACGTCAAGTTTAGAAGCATCGGGTGTGGCTTTTGAAAAAACATTTTATTATTCAACACCAAGACGAATTGCCTTTTTAATCGAAAACGTGGCTGCAGAACAACCCACTAAAATAGGAACCAAAAGAGGGCCTGCACAAGCTGCGGCTCACGATGCAGAAGGAAAACCTACACAGGCTTTGTTAGGCTTTGCTCGTTCATGTGGTGTTCCTGTAGAAGCTTTGCGCTTAGAAACACAGGAAAAAGGTGCTTGGTGGGTTTATGATTTTGAAGAAAAGGGGCAAAATACCAAAGAATGGTTGCCAAGCTTAATTCAAGAATCATTGTCACAATTATCCATACCTAAACCCATGCGCTGGGGTGGGGAGAAGTATCAATTTGCAAGACCAGCACATTGGGCTATCTTGATGTATGGCGATGAATATTTGCATGCATGCATTTTAGGTATCAATACCCAAGATAAATCCTATGGGCATCGCTTTTTGCATCCACAAGCTGTGGTTATTGCCTCACCAAAAAATTATGAAAATCAATTAAAAGATGCAAAAGTTTGGGTGGATTTTAATGCTCGACGTGAAGAAATCATTCGACAAATTCATGAGCTTGAATCTTCTAAACAATGGCAAATCCCGCTTGATGAAGATTTATTGGATGAAATAACAAGTATCGTAGAATGGCCAGAAGTGATGGTAGGGCGTTTTGACCAGCGCTTTTTAGAAGTTCCTGAAGCGGTGCTCATTGCATCGATGAAAGAACATCAAAAATGTTTGCCCATATATGACCAAAAAGGCACTTTAATGCCTTGTTTTCTATTTGTTTCAAACATCAAAAGTATTGAACCAGAGTCTGTTATACATGGTAATGAAAAGGTCATGCGAGCTCGATTAAGCGATGCGGCATTCTTTTATGAACAAGATAGAAAAAAAACTTTAATCGAATATGCGCCATTGACCGAAAAGGTTCTTTTTGAAAAACGCTTAGGTTCTTTAGCAGATAAAACTGCGCGTGTTAAAAAAATTGTAGAGTATTTAATACCACAATTGGGTTTAGATGCTAATCAAGCCAGGCGCGCAGTCGACTTATCAAAATGCGATTTGATGACACAAATGGTCAGTGAATTTCCAGAACTGCAAGGGCAAATTGGTGAATACTATGCAAGCAAAGACCATGAAAGTGATGGTATTGCAAAAGCCTTATTTGAACAGTACTTGCCAAGATTTGCAGGGGATATGTTACCAGAAACCGATTTAGGTTTTGTTTTATCCTTAGCAGATAGAATTGATACTCTGGTCGGAATTTTTGCTATTGGCATGAAGCCAACTGGAGAAAAAGACCCCTATAAATTGCGTCGTCATGCTTTAGCGGTCGTTCGTTTATTGTTACAAAAACCCAATCAATTAAATATTGTTGAAATTTTAAGAGTATCAGCTAGTGCTTATGATTTCTTAAACATAGAGCAAGCGCTATTGGATGATTTGAAAAAATTCATGACCGAACGCATGCAATCTCATTATCAAAGTCAACAGTACCCCATTGAATGGTTTTTAGCAGGACTTTCTGTTCAAAACCTACAATGGTATGACTTGTCATTGCGATTAACTGCTTTTCGAGAATTCATGCGCTTTGAACACAGTGAGCAGTTATTTCAATCGGCAAAACGTGTTCGTCAAATTTTAGCACAAGTCGCAGAACCGCTCAGTGGTGAAGTTGATGAGCGTTATTTTCAAGAACCTGCTGAAAAACAATTGTGGCATGTTCTAAATGATGTGAAGGCACAGTTGGATGAGTTTTTAAGTTTTAAAAACTATGATCAAGCATTTCACTTGTTATTAAGTATATCTGAGCCCTTGAATGCATTTTTTGAAAAAGTGTTTGTGATGGCAGAGGATCTGAAAGTTCGAAACAATCGTTTGAATCTTTTATTGAATTTACAAAAAGTGCTTTATTCGATTGTGGCTCTTGGCTCATGAGTGCTTATTTAAGCCTTGCTCACGATAATCTTCGTGAGCAAGCTCAGTTTTTTATCAATCAATTTCACTTACAATTGGATAACAGCCACTTACCCCGCCTACATTTGACAGAAAATGGTTTGCAATTATTAGACGAACATGCCAAAGCCATTGGTATGGATTGGAATGATAAACATTGGAAACAAAGGGCCAAAGGCTTACGAGGCAGTGATCCTTTGATCAAAGCAACCCTGGCTGGTCAAAAAATTCAAATTCTTGACATAACAGCAGGGTGGGGGAAAGATGCGCTTTTGATGGCACAAGCTGGTGCAAAAGTGTGTATGTTAGAGAGAAATCCCTACATGGCAGCACTTCTTTATGACAGCCATCAGCGTCTTGAAAATAAAGATTTGCAGTCTAGAATAAAAGTTATTTGGCATGAGGCCCAAAACTACTTACAAGACTTAAGTCCAGAACATTTTCCTGATGTCATCTACATAGATCCTATGCATCCTAAAAGAGATAAAACTGCGCAAGTTAAAAAGCATTTACAAGTATTGCAATATTTTATTGCGCCCAATGAGGATGTTTTAGAGTTAATTAACTTGGCAAAACAAAAAGCTAAACTGCGTGTGGTTTTGAAATGGCCGGCAAAACAACATTTGCCATTAAAGGCCGATTACACCAACTCAGGCAAAACAATTCAGTACGCTATATATCAGCCCAATCATTAAAAAATAGCATCATCGTCGGTTAAGTCATATGTTTCTTGAATAGATTCTAATTCTTCTTCTACCAAAGACAAGCTTTCAAAACTTGCAATATGAAATAGGGCTTCACCTTCGTGAACGAGGGGTAATTTATTATCGCCAATGATAATACCTGAAATAGGGGCTGTAATTTTTAACTCTTCTTTGCTAGTAGGGTTTGCGATTATTGCAATCGTTTGCCCTTTAATGACCTTGTGCCCAGATTTTTTGAGTACTCTGATGATGCCACTTTGTGGTGCTCGAACCCATTTGGATTGTCTGGAAATGGTTGATTTAAATTCTTTCACACGATAACGTCCTCCAGAAATCATCTCCAATGCTGACATGACACTTAAGATACCATTAAGACCAGTTCGAATGGATAACTCATCAAAGCGCAAAGCTTCCCCGGCTTCATAAAGTAAAAATGGTATATCTGAGGTGGTCAAGCAAATCCG
>DHHZ01000082.1 GCA_002403515.1 Legionellales bacterium UBA4759
TTTTTTGGGAGGATTACCATATCAATTGGATGGAATGATAATCCCTTATCAATGATTGTTATATCTTTAGGATTGCATATATGTTTGAGGATTAGTGGTAATAGGCATTTTGATACAGCACCATAACCAAGAATAACAATTTTTTTCTTTTTTAAACTCCGAAACTCTAATAAATTAACTATAGACTACAAGTATAATTTTTTGAGTTATTTGATAAAAAATGTTCGCATGAGTTCGATTCAAAGTATTTTTTGATTTATCAATATGTGTTATAATCAGGCCAATTTTTAAATAAGACTTATTTAGTACTAGATTGTTGCCTAGAGGAGTGGTATGCTTCGCATCAGCAAGTTGGCAGATTACGGAACGGTAGTGATGGTGTATTTGGTACATCATCAGGACAAGCTTTGCAATGCTCGTGATATTGCAACGCATACCCATCTTTCCATTCCTACTGTAAGTAAATTACTAAAAAAACTAACATCAGCGGGTTTATTAATTTCTGTGCGTGGTGCAAGCGGTGGTTATAAACTGCAAAGATCCGCTGCTGAAATTAGTGTGGCTGATATTTTATTTGCCTTAGATGAACAACGCGGCATCATTGAATGCCATATGAAATCAAGTGATTGTTCTTTGGGGCAGGTCTGTCGCATTCAGACCAATTGGAGAATTATCAGTCAAGCAGTAGAGTCAGCACTTTCGAGTGTGTCTTTAGATGCTTTGGCACAACCCCATTTTCCTGAAAGCGATTTAGAGCGGGTAAAACAATTAGCGATTGGAGTAGAGCGTGGCTAATCAAGATCATTTACAATCCTGGTTGGATAAAGATTATGAACATGGTTTTACGACGGATATCGAAGTAGAATCTTTTCCACCTGGCTTAAACGAAGACGTCATTCGTCGATTATCCAAAATTAAAAACGAACCTGAGTTCATGCTTGAATGGCGTTTGGCGGCTTTTGAATATTGGAAAAATATGCCTCACCCAGAATGGTCAACGGTCAAGTTTCCAAAAGTAGATTTTCAAGCCATATCCTATTATTCAGCACCCAAAAATCTTAAAGATGGTCCTAAAAGTTTAGATGAAGTGGATCCGGAGCTTTTAAAAACTTATGAAAAATTAGGTATTCCATTAAAAGAACAAGAAATGTTGGCAGGTGTTGCAGTCGATGCGGTTTTTGATAGCGTATCTGTTGCCACAACATTCAAGTCAAAGCTGGCAGAATATGGTGTTATTTTTTGTTCAATGTCTGAGGCCTTACAAAAATATCCTGAATTGGTACAACAATATTTAGGCACAGTCGTTCCTTATCGTGATAACTTTTATGCTGCTTTAAATTCTGCGGTATTTAGCGACGGCTCATTTGTTTACATTCCACCCGGCGTTAGATGCCCTATGGAATTGTCTACTTATTTTCGAATCAATGCTGTTGCCACCGGTCAGTTTGAGCGAACCTTAATTATTGCTGATAAAAACAGTTATGTTTCTTATCTAGAGGGTTGTACTGCACCCATGCGAGATGAAAATCAATTGCATGCAGCTGTGGTTGAATTGGTTGCTTTAGAGGGTGCTCAAATTAAGTACTCGACCGTTCAAAATTGGTACCCTGGGGATGCTGAAGGTAAAGGTGGTATTTATAACTTTGTGACCAAGCGCGGTTTATGTAAAGAACGCGGTGCAAAAATTTCCTGGACACAAATTGAAACTGGCTCGGCTATTACTTGGAAATACCCGAGCGTGGTCCTGAAAGGCGATGATTCTGTTGGTGAGTTTTACAGTGTTGCCGTGACCAACCATTACCAACAAGCCGATACCGGCACTAAAATGATTCACATTGGTAAAAATACACGTTCTACCATCATTTCTAAAGGGATTAGTGCGGGTCATTCCTCCAATGTTTATCGTGGTTTGGTGCGTGTTGCACCAACGGCGACCAATGCTCGAAATTTCACGCAGTGTGATTCACTTTTAATGGGTGCTTTATCTGCAGCACATACTTTTCCTTCAATTGAAGTGAAAAATCAATCGGCGCAAATTGAGCATGAAGCCACCACATCAAAGATTAGTGACGAGCAGTTATTTTATTGTTTACAACGTGGTATTGCTCAAGAAGATTCTATTGCCATGATTGTAAATGGTTTTTGTAAACAAGTTTTGAAAGAATTACCCATGGAGTTTGCTGTTGAGGCAACCAAATTGTTAGGTATTAGTTTAGAGGGGGCTGTTGGATAATGTTAACGATAGAAAATCTTCATGCCAATATTGGCGATCAAGAAATTTTAAAAGGTATAAATTTATCCATCGGTGATGGAGAGGTTCATGCGATTATGGGCCCCAATGGTTCTGGAAAAAGTACCTTATCTAAGGTTTTAGTGGGACATCCAGCCTACCAAATTACCAAGGGTCGAATTTTATTCAAAGGTAAAGATTTGACAAGCTATTCTCCGGAAGAACGTGCGCAATTGGGTTTATTTTTATCATTTCAATACCCTGTAGAAATCCCTGGCGTGACCAATATCAATTTTTTGAAGGCATCCGTGAATGCGGTCAGAAAAGCCCAAGGTCGCCAAACCTTAGATGCGATTGATTTCTTGAGCTTTATTCGTGAAAAATGCGCACAGGTTTCTATGGATGAGAGCTTTTTATACCGCAATATCAATGAAGGCTTTTCTGGTGGTGAGAAAAAACGCAACGAAATGGTGCAATTACTGGCTTTAGAACCTGCCTTAGCAATCCTAGATGAGACCGATTCTGGTTTAGACATTGATGCTTTAAAAACCATCGCAGAGGGTGTGAGTGCTTTACGCGACCCAAAACATTCTATGATTGTTGTGACACACTATCAACGCTTATTGAATTACATCCAACCTGATTTTGTGCATGTATTGGCAAATGGTCGTATTATTAAATCAGGTGATAAGTCATTGGCCTTAGAGCTTGAAGATAAAGGATATGGTTGGATTGAATCATTGGAGCAGGCATGAGCGAGTGGTTTAGCAATATCAATATGCCAGCAACCGGTTCACAGCCATGGTTTCAAGCATGGCGTGAACAAGCCAAGCAACAGTTTGAAAAAGTTGGATTGCCTGCGCAAAAGCAAGAAAAATGGCGTTATGCACCATTAAAAGCTTTGTATGCTGATCATTTTGAGTCTAAAAATAGCGGACATTTTTCAACCTGCCCTTTAAAAATTGATGCGCATTTTATTCAATGTAAAAATCAAAAAACTTTTTTGGATGCCTTGGGTAAATTGCCTAAAGGTGTGGTAGTCTTACCATTGGTTGAGGCTATAGAAAAGCATCCTGAATTGGTTCGTAAGTATCTTTCCCAAGTTGATGAAAATAAAGATGGATTTTACGCTTTAAACAGTGCCGTTTTCGAGGCAGGTGTTTTTATTTATATACCAGAAAATGTGACACTTGAGCATCCTATCGTTATTCATCACCAATCTGAGCGTGCAACCATTAGTCATTTTCATCATTTGGTGGTGTGTGAACGGCATGCCAAATTAAATATTATTGAATATTTTGACAGTGTTGATGAGAACTTGGGCTTTATTAATCATGTTAGTGAGTTTGCCTTAGCTGAATCAGCAGATTGCCAGCATTTGACCCTGCAGCTTTTGTCGCCTGCGGCTAAGTTACAAAGCCAAGTGTGGGTTAATCAACAAACTTTATCTAATTTTGAAAGTTTTTGGTTACAAAAAGGTGGACAATATTCATCTTGCGATGCTTGGGTGAATCTGAATGGTGAACATGCCAAAGCTTCCTTAAATGGTGTCTTTAAAGCACAAGGTCAGCAAGTTCAACAGCAACGTATCAATATTTCGCATATCGTACCTCATTGCCAGAGCTCGCAAAACTTTCGAGGAATTTTGGATGAGCATGCGCATGGTGTTTTTATTGGTCAAGTCGAAGTATTTAAAGATGCTATCAAAACTGAGGCCCATCAATCTAATAAAAATCTGCTATTATCTAAATATGCACAGATGACAACTTGCCCCCAGTTACAAATTTTTGCAGATGATGTGATTTGTTCGCATGGTGCAACAGTTGGGCAATTGGAAGAAGATGCGCTATTTTATTTACAAGCGCGCGGTTTATCACAGGCCTATGCCAAAAAATTATTGGTACAAGCCTTTATGCAAGAGCCTGTAGATGGCATTTCAAATGAAATTTTTAAAAAATGTTGTGTGGAACAATTGGATAAATAGAGAGGGAACCTATGTTTAATGTTGAGCAGATTCGAAAAGATTTTCCAATATTGCATCAAGAAGTTAATGGTTATCCTCTGGTTTACTTTGATAATGCTGCCACGACCCATAAGCCAAAATCAGTGATTGATGCCATTTGTGATTTTTATCAAAATTATAATTCCAATGTTCATCGAGGCGTTCATGATTTGAGTGCAAAGGCGACTTTGGCTTATGAATATGCGCGAGAAAAAATAGCGCATTTAATTGGTGCAAAAAGTAGCCATGAATGTGTTTTTGTTCGAGGAACTACAGAAGCAATTAACTTGGTTGCCAATAGTTATTTATTACCAATTTTAAAACCAGGCGATGAAATCGTTTTAACGCATATGGAACATCATGCCAATATTGTCCCATGGCAAATGATATGCGAAAAAACAGGTGCCATGCTCAAAATCGCTCCCATTAATTTAAATGGTGAGTTGATGTTAGACCGTTTTGAAAAGTTATTGGGTCCCAAAACTAAAATGGTGGCTTGCTGTTATGCGTCAAATGCTTTAGGAACTATCAATCCTGTACAAGAAATTGTAAAAATGGCTCATGCTGTTGGTGCAAAAGTCTTAATTGATGGCGCACAATCAACACCGCATCTTCCTATCAATGTTCAAGAGCTTAATGCTGATTTTTATGCTTTATCAGGTCATAAAATGTATGGACCAACAGGTATCGGTGTTTTGTGGGGTAAAGCTGAGTTGTTAGACCAAATGCTTCCTTATCAAGGTGGCGGCGAAATGATTTCACATGTGAGTTTTGATTTAACAGAATATGCACCAGTTCCCTTTAAATTTGAAGCGGGTACACCCAATATTGCAGGTGCCATTGGTTTAGGTGCTGCTGTTGATTATTTACAGTCTTTGAATTTAAATGAAGTTCTGGAGTATGAAGCTTCTTTATTGCACTATGCCACTGAGCGATTATTGGATATCAAAGGTTTTAATATCATAGGTACATCGAGTGATAAGGTACCTGTCTTATCGTTTGTACATGGGGTCATTCATGCCCATGATATTGGTACTATTTTAGACAATCAGGGTATTGCGATTCGCAGTGGCCATCATTGTGCCATGCCCCTGATGGATTTTTTTGATGTTTCAGCAACTGCGCGAATTTCGTTATCGTTTTATAATACCATCGAAGAAATCGACCGTTGTATACATGCTTTAGAAAAAGTTAAAGAGGTTTTTAGTTGATGCAAGATTTAAAAGAACTTTATCAAGAAGTGATCCTTGATCATAATAAAAATCCTAGGAATTTTGGAACCCTTGAACACGCCAGTTGTGAAGCCAAAGGCCATAATCCTTTGTGTGGTGATCAGTTACGCTTGTTTTTAAAAATTGAAAATGACCTTATTGTCGATGTACGCTTTGAAGGTCGAGGTTGCGCTATCTCTCAGGCATCTGCTTCTTTGATGACAGAAGCTCTCAAGGGTTTAAGCACCCAACAGGCCAAAGATTTGTTTGACAAAGTACATTTGCTTTTAACCGATGAGGCATTTGATATCAACACTTTGCCTTATTTAAAGCTTCAAGTACTTGCAGGAGTTCGCGCATATCCTGCTAGAGTCAAGTGTGCCTCTTTGGCTTGGCATACCTTAATGGCTGCCTTAAAACATCAACCAGATGCTGCAAAAACTGAGTAAATCGTATGTTTGGATTAAAGAAAAAAATGAAAAAAGAAGTATTGAAGGAGGCGGTAGTCGCTTCATTGAAAACAATTTTTGATCCAGAAATTCCTGTCAATATTTATGATTTGGGCTTAATTTATGACATCGCAGTTGATGATGAGCAACAAGTTCATATTCAAATGACTTTAACCTCGCCAGGTTGTCCGGTTGCACAAACCTTCCCTGGCACCGTTGAGCAAACCATTAATCAAATCCCTGAGGTTGCCGATTGCACGGTTGAGTTGGTTTGGGAACCACCTTGGACCCAAGAGCGCATGAGTGAAGTTGCACGTTTAGAGTTAGGAATGTTTTTTTAATGAATTGGCAACCCTCAGCTGATATTGCTGTATTAAAACAACGCGATATCTTTAATCGCCAAATTAGAGCTTTCTTTCAAGCCCGAGGCTATTGGGAAGTAGAAACCCCATATATGGGTCAATATGGCGTCACTGATATTCATTTGAGCAATATCAAAGCTACATTCCGTGGTGAAACCTATGCCCTTCAGACTTCGCCTGAATATCATATGAAAAGATTATTGGCTGCAGGTAGTGGGGCTATTTTTCAAATTGCTCGAGTGTTTCGAGATGATGAATATGGTCGTTGGCATAATCCTGAGTTCACATTGTTAGAATGGTATCAATTGGATGTGAACCATTGGTATTTGATTGATGAAATTGAAGCCTTATTCAAAAGTTTAGGTGATGTTCCTGAGTTCAAGCATTTAACTTATCAGGCCGCATTTCAAATGTTTTGTGGGTTTGATCCTTTTGATATTACTCAAGCTCAAATTCGTGCTGTTGCACATCAATTTGATTTGGGCAATGTGTTGGGTAAAGATGAACCCATTGATCAATATTTACATCTTTTAATGGCTATGGTGGTGGAACCAGGATTAAAAACATTGAATGCACCGGTTGTCATTTATGATTTTCCAGCATCTCAAGCGGCTTTAGCCAAGGTTAATGGTCAGATTGCGCATCGTTTTGAAGTTTATTGGCAGGGGGTTGAGTTGGCCAATGGTTTTCATGAGTTAACTGATGCTAACCTACAAGCCTCGCGTTTTAAAAATGACAATGCTCTACGTCAGTCACAAAATCTTGAATGTGTTGCCATAGATGAGCGCTTTTTAGCAGCCCTTGATGCAGGCCTTCCAGAATGTAGTGGTGTGGCATTAGGTCTTGACCGTTTATTTGCACTCCTTCTTCAACAACAGGAGTTGTCCAAAGTGATGAGTTTTTCACACAGTCGGTCCTAGCGTACTACTGGAAGTGGGTGTTGGTGGCTCATCTTTTTTTTGTGATGAAAATAGACTTATCAAACTCCAGTTTCTTTTTTTAATAGGGTTTAACACTTGAGCTACGTAGTTAGCTTGTCCGATGGCATCAATTTGTTGAAGTAGCGCTTTTTGCTTTTCTGAGTTTAGGGTTTTTGATTCTACAATTTCTTTTCGAAGCAAAGGTAATCGTTCTTGTGCATCATAAAAAGTTTTTAATTGACGCATTTCTTTATCTTCCCAAAATACTTGAGCTTCATCTGTGGCATCTAGGGCAATGGGTAATCCATTATCTTCTTTGGCCTTTGCAAAAGAGGTTTCAATAGTAAGTACATCAGTAAGATATTTTTCTTGATATGCTGAAAAGTCTTTCAAATGTGTTTTGAAAAAGCTTTCTTGGGAAGAGTTATGAATTAATTGGAATGTTTCTTCATAGTTTTTGGCTATAAGCGTTCTATTCTCAGATATTTTTATATTTGTTTGCACATAACCCCTAGGTAGGGTGTCTTCTTCTTTTCTAAGTTTTGCCTCAAAATCAAGAGCTTCTTTGATTTTCATGAATGCATATTGGTTTGGGTAGAGTTTTGTTTTTTCTTCCATGGTTTTGCCTTGAAGAATTTCTTTGAAACGCTGGTAGGCATCATAAATTGTTTCTGTAACAGTTTTAGTCCAAGTTTTACAGGGTTCGTGATAATGATAGAAATGAATAGCGTCTCTGAATTGTTGTTTATAAAAATCAGCTTTTGAAAGATTAATAGCCATGTTTTTATCTTTTGATATATCTATCTCGCCAATGTTATCAGGCTCTTTCAGACCAATAGAATAATTATCAAAATAATTTTTAATTGCAATTTTTGAGTCTTGATAAAGAGCTTTGTGGTCCTCTTTGGCCAATGTACGTGTATATAAAGTCGTGCTGATAGTTTGATTTGGTTCTTCAGCGCTAGAAACATGTTCAGAATTCATCTCTTGAAATATTTCAAGTTCTTCATCAGATAATTGACTAGTCATCTCTTGAAATAATTCATGGTGTATCGCAGGTGATAATTGAAACAATTTTTTGGTATCTGTAGCACTATCAATAATAAATTTTTGGCCATTAAAGGTAATTTGGTACTGATTACTATCTTGCAAGACTTCTAAATCAAAATGTATGCTTAATTTTTTTGTACCGTTTGGAGAAAAATCATTTGGGTTTTCTCGATAGTACAAATAAAATTTATTTGATTCTGGGGTTTCGTCTTTAGCAAAATAAATTTGAGGCCAATTTTCTTTTGGACCTTTATTTTTGGGACTTAAGACATCGATATCAAAGAGTGCTGGTGATGTCCACTGTTTATGTTGACCTTGTGTTCTAAGTCCAAATGATACTGGTAATATCACCTCTTGGGTGGTATTTCTAAGAAACTCTTGAAAGTTTTTTTGTAATTCTGTAAAGGTTTGTTTAGTTTGTTTACTTAGGCGTTTTGGGTTGGCATCAAGTCTTGCTGCATCACTATGCCCGCCTCTTAAATAGTGGTCTTTCACTTTTGTTAATGCGGGGTTTGCAATGATTAATCGACCGCGATGTTGCGGTTTAAAAAAGGGGATGCTTTCATCTAACATGTAGGTGACATTTAATAGCTTCACATTGCCTGGAATAATAAAGGAGCCATCGTCTTTTCGATGATAGGGGCCAGGAACAGGATCAAGTAAAAACATGTTTACTTCTATTTGTGGATAACTTTCATAAATTCGGTTTGCTAAACGAATGCAAGCATCAGCTCCTCGACTGTATCCTTTCAAGTTAAGTGTTTTAGGAATGCTGCCGTCATTTTTATTGATAATATGCGCAATATATTCATCTGCTTCATCGACTAATGCAAGCATTCCTGCACCTGAAACCAATGCAGAAACATTACCCAGGGTTTCTTTAGATGAATAAAGTTGCTGTTCGGTATTTTTTGAAAAATTGACTAAAAATTCTTGTGCTAATTTTAAACTATTCCATGCACTCCATCCGAATTTTTGGGCATATACTTTAAATTTTTTTAAAGTATATTGCATGCCAAAATAAGCCAAATAAGAATCCGAAGGATTAGCAGCTGGTTTAGTTATTTTTGTTTTCTGGTCATTTTCAAAATCGCATTGGTATGTTCCAGGTCTTGGGTCCTTATCTGTTCCTTGACAACCAATCCCGTCAAAAAGACGCATTGCAGTATTTGTGGGATATTTTTTTTTCAGAGCGCTTAATTGCTTAGAATATTCTTGTTCTGATAACTCTTTTTCAGATTGTAATGCCCTTAATTGCTCAGAATACACTTGGTCTGATAATTCTTTTTTTGACACTAATCTTTTTTTTGCCACATTGTAATCATGAATAATTTTCCCTCTTTGAAAATTTTTAGGGTTTTTTGCTAATTTTTTTTCCCTTATCAATTTTAACTTTTCAAGTGATTGTAGGTGCTTAGATTCTTCCTCAAGATGTTTTCGAGAGATTTCCTCATGCTGATGTTGGAAATTTGACTGCACATTGCTTTGTTTTTCTTTTAACGCGTTAAGTTCTAATTCGAATTGTTTAAATTTATTTTCTAATTTCTCAAAACCCGTATTCAGGATATTTTTATGCGTTGTGCGGTGATTGCCACTGCCCAAAAAAGTTAAGTCGATGGTTTCAACAACAGTTTTTTCTTCAGTCATGATGAATTAAACAATAAGCTTTAGTTACATTATAGACTAATTGTTCAAAAAGATTTCGGCGGATGCTTTTATATTGTGATTTGGTGCGATAAAGAAGTGTATTGCTTTAGAATAAAGGAGGGCATTATCCCTCCTTTTGATAAAAATATAGGGTTTTAGTTGTGACGTACACGAATTAAATCATAGGCAAAATTGGCCATGTATTCATAACTCATGTAAAAGTTACCTTCATCGCCTGCGTCTGTGCCCCAGGAGTTTCTTAATTTAAACAATCCTTGGTGCTGATTACCATGAATATCTGTGGCTATGGCTTTATCATCGTAACCTGTGATGACCATGGCATGACCACCAAAATCATGGGTATGCATGGCAGAAATAACCTCTGGCGTGACTACCCAGGCATCTAGATTTTTATTAAATTTCCCATAGGCTCCAGAACCATCTAGAGTGGTGAGTATTACACCAATAGTTACTCTATCCCCATTACTAATGGCTGATTTAATTAATCGAATACGCTCTGCAGGCGTCTTTTCTCGACGACTATACTCTCTTAAATCAAGGATTTTGGTAAAATTGTAAATGTTAACATGAGGGATTTCCTCGCTGAGCTGATGAAATGCTTCCACAGACATTTCATTGGGTGGTATTTCTTCGCTACGAAGAGGATATTCAGTCAGCCCCGCACAACTAGAGTTAACTTGTTTGGTTTTATTGATGATGCCATGGGTAAGGATTTGATGAATAATTGTTGAATTATGACTGCCATCCCAACCACTTTTTTGATAAGCATTGTTACTGAGGTATTGCCCTAAGGTCAGTAAACACAACTGGCTGATGTAATCGCCTTTACCAATTAACGCATCAATGGCTGCAGTTACTGCAAAAGTCGCACAACTGCCATGCATGCCTTGATCAAGAACAGGGGTGGCATTCATATTAAGCTGAACTGTTGAGGGCTCAAACGAAGATGACTGTAAATACGTCTTGGGTTTTTTTAAATCTTGAGTGATATGGTTAATTGTTTGTGCAGATATGTTAATCGGTAGAAGTTTGACCCACTTGGTATGATGTGGGGTTTGAATTTCCACAAGTTTTTGAGCGAAAGTTAAATGAGATACACATAATGCGAGGCTTGATAACAACAACTTTTTCATAATTAATTTCCTTATTTTGAAAAATGCATTTGCATTTTAACAAATTTTAAGAGCCCAAGTGATAGAATTTTAAAAAAAATTGTTGATGAGGATGACAAATCGCACCACTATAGCCAAGTTGTGGGGTAAATCGTGTGGTATGCCAAGGCTCTTCTATCAAACTCACCGATTGAGGTAAAGCTGGTACAGTAAAAGTTTTTGTTGGGTAAGATAAACCCATACCACAGGCTTTAATAAAAGCCTCTTTTTGGCTCCAAATATTAAAAAAACTTAAGTTTTTTAAGTAATGCGGGCTATTTTTTAAAGCTTGAATTTCAGGTGGTGAAAATAATAGTTCAGCAATATCTTCGTGTGGGCTTGATTTTTGAATTTCTAAATCTATCCCGATGGGGGTTTTATCAGCGATGCCTAATAATACGAAATCTCCAGAATGGCTTAAATTAAATTCCAATCCGAAAGCATCGAAAAGACTTGGTTTTCCATGTGCATTTTCAATGAAATCGAGATTTTTCGGGGAGATATTTTTGAGATACTTTGATAAAACAAGTTTAACAAAAGCGCGAGCATGAATGAATCTTTGTTGATGTATCGGTTGATAAAAATCATATGCACGTTTTTTTTCTTTATCATTGAGTAAGTTTTTTGCATCAGGAAAAAAGGTATTGAGATTAAATTTCCAGATATCGATATGATTGGGAACAATTTGAAATTCGAGTTGTGAAAATTTTTTTAGTGAATATATGGTCCATGTTGGATACATGATTGACCTCTTGATTATTGCATCATTTCATCTTAAATCAGCTATGGTGATTAAACAACAGCCCTGACCTGATACATTCAATGGATGATTGGTGTTTTTTTTTAAGTTATACTAATTTTTTAATTTTATGAAAGGTTCTTTAGGGTATGAAAAAAGTGGTTTTTTCAGGTGTTTTTGATCCAGTCACATTCGGGCATGTCAATTTGATTGAGCGAGCTTCTAAACTATTTCCCGAAGTCATTGTCGCTGTGGCGGAATCTTCATCCAAAGAACCCATGTGGAATATTGCTCAAAGAACACAGTTGATGCAAGTTGCTATTGAACACATCACCAATGTGAAAGTGCGTTCTTTTTCAGGCTTATTGGTCGATTTTTTAAAATCGCAAAAAGCCACAACTATTATTCGGGGGGTTCGCTCGGTAGTGGATTGGGGTTATGAAGTTGAGATGGCGGAAGTCAATAAGCGTTTGATGCCAGATGTTGAGACACTTTTTTTATCCGCTCAAGAAAATATGTCTTCAACATATGTGCGGCAAATATGGCAGTTGGGTGGCGATGTGAGTTCCTTGGTACCTTCTAAAACCTTAGAACTCATGAAAAAATTTAGTGCCTGATGGGTTCATCTAACATATTTTGCATGGTGTTTTGTACCAAGGCGATGAGTTCATCTTTTTGTTCTAAAGCATATTGGCTGGCATCTATTGGCTGGCCAATAATTACATAAACCTCTTGATTTAATGAGAATTCAAGACTTTTTGCAGGCAATATCTGATTCGCACCACGAATCACAATTGGAATGATGACTGCTTGCGCTTGAATGGCGGTGATGAAGCCGCCTTTTTTTAACTTTGCCAATTTCCCGTCTTTGGAACGAGTTCCTTCGGGTGCTAGCCACATGACGATGTCATCGCAAAGCATTTCTCTGACTTTTTGCATGTCTTGGATAGCTTGTTGGCGATTGTGTCTATCAACAAAAGGAAAGCCTGATACCTCCATACTTTTACCCATGAAAGGAATTTTTTTCATTTCTTTTTTGGCCAACATCCGAATCGTTAAATTGGGAAAAGCTGCATAGATCAATGGAATATCATAAAGACTTGAGTGATTAGACATCAGCAGTGTTGGTTGACCATGAATAGGCTTTACATTTTGAGGATTGATGACATGTATCTTGGCTTTGACATAACCCAATATTTCCTTAGACCAGCTTTGAATCAGTTTATCCAACCACTCTCGACTGATGGTGCCTTTATACCCTTGATAAATAGTCGTACATGAAATTTTTAGAACCGAATAAACGGATTGAATAATAATTTTGGTGGTTTGTAAAAAATTGGTTCGCATGTTAAAAATCGACTTAATAGTGGAAATCTGTAGCTTAATTATAAAAATGTTAGGTGATTATTGCAATTTTTTTTGCAAAATTTGTAGAAAATGTGATACGATAGACCTTCCTTTGTTCTGCCGTAAAGGTTTTTATGTTATTTGGTTTATCTCAGTTGTCTTGGCGTGGTGATTTAATTGCTCTTCTTGTCATGACTCAAATTACAATTGCTGCTGTAACAATTTACTTACATCGTTATCAAACGCACCGTGCTTTGACATTGCATCCGGTGATCAGTCATTTTTTCCGTTTATGGTTATGGTTAACCACAGGTATGGTGACTAAAGATTGGGTATCGATTCATCGAAAACATCATGCATATTCAGACAATGATGGTGACCCACATAGTCCACGTGTTTATGGTTTAAAAAAAGTATTTTTTGAAGGTGCTGAATTGTATCGTGAAGCGCGTAAAGATCGAGAAATGATTGAGCGTTATGGTCATGGTACTCCAGACGATTGGATTGAACGTCATGTTTATTCTAAGCATTCTGCTAAAGGTATTATTTTAATGTTATTGATTGATTTGCTGGCTTTTGGTTTACCTGGCTTATCAATTTGGGCTGTTCAAATGATGTGGATTCCCTTATGGGCCGCAGGTGTGATTAATGGTATTGGTCATGCATGGGGATATCGCAATTTTGAATGCTTAGATGCTGCACGCAATGTATTTCCTTGGGGTTTTTGGATTGGCGGCGAAGAGCTGCACAACAACCACCATACTTTTGCATCATCGGCTAAGTTTTCGCTCAAGTGGTGGGAATTTGATATTGGTTGGATGTATATCCGTACCCTGCAATTTTTGGGCTTGGCAAAAGTGAAAAAATTACCACCGCAATTGGTGCGTCAAAAAAATCATCAAAAAATTGACATTGAAACTGTGAAGGCAGTTGTTGGCCATCGTTTTCAAGTGCTTGCACATTATTACCACCAAGTGGTGAAGCCCATGTTAAAGCAAATGAAAAAAGAAGGTTTGTTTAAAGGTCAAAATAAAGTTTACTTCAGTCGTGCAAAAGTACTTTTTAAACGACAAGAAACTTTGATGACAGAACACAGCCAAAACGCATTTGCAGATTTGGTTGAGCGTTTTGATAAATTAAAGATGGTTTATCAGTATCGACAAAACCTTCAAAATATTTGGTTGAAAACTGCCAATAGCCAGAAAGAGTTGGTTGAAAGTTTACAGCTATGGTGTAAACAGGCTGAGGAATCTGGTATCGAATTTTTAAAAGATTTTTCTAAAACCATTCAGAGTTATCAATTGTCGATGCCGACAGTTTAATCAAATTCAAAACCAGGTTTATCCTGGTTTTTTTTTACTTGAGCGCTTTTTCTATTTTGTGTAATATCTTTAAGTTATAAAATAATAAAAATAGGGAAAGTTTATGCGTTTTTGGATATGTTTATCAGTCATTTTAATGAATAACTTATTTGCAGCAGAACCGAGTCAACAATCGACTAATGATAATTCTCAAGCCGCTCAACCAGCCGTTCAAACAGCACCCCAGCTCCCCAAAAATGATCAGTCAGCGGCTGCCAATCGTTTAGTCAAAAGTGTGATTGAAAGAAACCGAATTTTATTTGGTCCAGGTAAAAAACAATAATTTCTAATTTTAAAGATCCCTATGATAAAAAGAAGTGATTATCAGGAGAACATTTAATGTTTTTGAAACAAATGAAAATCACTGGCTTTAAATCTTTTGTGGATTCTACTCATTTATATTTTAATTCTAATAAATTAGCCGTTGTTGGGCCGAATGGTTGTGGTAAATCGAATGTTATTGATGCCATACGTTGGGTCATGGGTGAAAGCTCGCCGAAGTTTTTACGTGGCGATATGATGTCTGATGTCATTTTTAATGGCTCTATGCATCGTAAAGCTGTAGGGGTGGCAAGTGTTGAAATTGTTTTGGACAATTCCAATGCTTATTTACAGGGTGCTTACGTAAAAAAAGGTGACGTGTCATTGCGTCGCGAAATTCACCGCAATGGCGAATCAAATTATTACATTAATCAACAACGAGTGCGACGTAAGGATTTAACTGATTTATGGTTGGGCACGGGTGCTGGCTCTAGAGGTTATGCCATCATTGGTCAAAATATGGTAAATCAGTTGGTTGAAGCCAATCCTGAAGTTCTAAAAACCTATCTAGAAGAAGCAGCAGGTGTTAGTAAATACAAAGAGCGACGTAAAGAAAGTGCGGAACGACTGGTTCATGTTTCCGATAACTTATCCAGAATTGCAGATATTATTCATGAATTAGAACAGTCACTGACGCGATTAGAGAAAGAATCTAAAGATGCGAAGCATTATCAAGAGTTGCGTCAAAAACTTCGTTTTTCCCAAGAACAATTACAAATGCTGCAGGCTAAAAAAACGATAGAGCGCTACCATCATGTCAATACGCAAGCCTCAACCCAAGAATTTGAGGAACAAAAGTTTCATGATGAATATATCCAAGCCGAACAAAACTTAAAGCAGTTTGATGAGCGGTTTAATCAACTCCAGCAAGAGATTGCTATTTTTGAACAAGATTTGTATAAAGCCAAAATTGATTTAAAACAGCAAAATGATTTTTATCAACAGCGCCAACATGAAAAAGAACGTTATCTTAAAGAGCAAGAACATTTGGCAATAGAAAAAGATGAGTTGGTGAAACAAACTCAAGCCGATGAAAATTTATTTCAGGACTTAAAACTTGCTATTGCCCAATCCAATCAAGTGTTTGAAACGGTTGATAAAACAACAAGCACTCAAAAAATCCTCTTGGATAAACTACAATTTAAGCTTCGTGAACAACAGCAGTTGAAAGGGCAAGTTCGCCAAAAAACACAGCAGTGTTCTACACAAGTGCAAATTTTACAGGCTAAAAAAGAGCAAAGTACACTTGCATTTACCCAATTACAAACCGATATTCAAAAACTTAAAGCACAGTTTAATAACAACAATCTTGATTATCTTTCGCAAAAAATTCAATTGTTGGAACAAGAAGTTAAACCTCAAGAGCAAAGTATCGAACTGTTGAAAGCCGATGCCACTTTATTTAAAACACAAGTCGACAATGCACAAAAGATTCATCATCAAGCCCAAAAATCCTTTGATGAATCGCAAAAAGAGTATGATGCTTTAAGACGTGATATGCTGGGTAAAGAGGCTGCATACCTTGGGCTTGTGGGGCATCAAAAAAATTCGACACAATCGCCACCTGCGCCATGGTGCGAGCTTACTGAATGGCTTAGGGGTTGGCAAATTCCAAGCGAATGGCAAAAAATTATTGATTATCTCTGGCAATCTTTTCTACCTGATTATGCCATTGAGCAAATTCATAAAGCTAATTTTTTTGAACCTATGCCACATGCGTATTATTCAGGTATGCGCCAATCAGGAAAACACCTAAAATTTCAATCTTTATTATCCTTCATGCAAGTTGATAGCCTACCAGCTGGATTTTTAAACTGGAGTAAAATTTTTATAGGCCAAGACTTTTCAAAAGCGCAAGAATTCATGCATCTACTTGCTGATGATGAATCGCTTTTGTTTCAGGAAGGGATATGGCTTGGAAAGGATTGGGTATTTTATTTACCCATTGAAGAAAATAATCATCCAGGCTTGGCGACTCGTTTGAATGCTTGGCGTAATGCAGAGCAAGCTTATCTAAATTTTGAGCAAAGATTTCAACAAAGCCAAAATGACCTACAGCAAGTTTTAGAAAAATATCTGCAATCAAAGCAGCAATTGGAAATACAAGTTGTGCAATTGGATGAGAAAGAGCGTTTATTGCAAGAGCAAAAACAAAAGCTTCAAAGCTTTCAAACGCAATACCAATTTATTTTACAAGAGCATGAACGCCAACGTATTGAACTCCATCTTGCAGAAGAAAAATATGCAAAATTCATTGAGCAAAATCATTTGTGGCAAGATGAAATCATTGCTTTAGAAGCGCAACTGAATAATTATCAACAACAAGAAAAACAAATATATTTAGAATTGGATAACTTACAAACTGATGCCTCTAATTTAGAAAAACAATACACCAGTTCAATCAAGCAAGCCCATGATCAAAAACTCGAAATGACACGTTTAAAAACGCAATTTGAGCTTATTCAACAGCAATTACCGAAAACCAAGTCTCGCTTGATGCAACTTGAACAGCGTTTGTCTGAACTTTACAAACAAATTGAGATCTTTGAGAAGGATTTGAGTCAGCCTCAAGATTGGTTATTAGAAAAAACACAAAAAATTGAAAACGATACCTTGGCATTAAATCAGCGACAATTAGAAATTCAAGTTGCAAAAGAAAAGCGTTTAGACTTGGTCACACAAGTGGAGACCATGAAAAAAAATCATCTCCAGTTATTGGAGAAAAAGTGGCGCATACTCAGTGAAAAAGAACAACAACAAAAATCCTATGAAGAAGTCATTGAGATTTTTGGCGCTGATTTACAATCGGAGGTTTGGCATAAGCTTGAAAATCATGATGAAAAGCTGCTTAAAAAATACATTGAACAACTGGAATCGCAATTGAGCGAGCTTGGGGATGTTAATTTATTGGCAGTGGGGCTTTATCAGCAAGAGCAAGAGCGATTGTCTCAATTTATTCTTCAAGAAAATGATTTAAAACAAGCAGTTTTAGAATTAGATGGCGCCATTAAAACATTGGATGAAGACATGCAAACAGAGCTTCAAAAAACATTGCAAGCCATTAACCACCATTTATCTGAAATTTTTCCACAACTTTTTGGTGGTGGAGAGGCGAAGTTTGTTGCAAGTTGTGATAATCTTTTAGAGGCGACAGTTGCCGTGCAAGTGCAAGCCCCTGGAAAAAAACAACATCGTATTCAGTTGTTGTCTGGTGGTGAAAAAGCATTGACAGCAGTGGCATTGTTGTTTTCAATATTTTCATTGAACCCTGCGCCATTTTGTCTTTTGGATGAAGTGGATGCCGCTTTAGATGATGCAAATGTGCAAAGGCTTGCAAATTTAATTGATAAATTATCAAGTTCTGTGCAGTTTATTTTAATAACGCATAATCCATTAACAATGGACGTTGCAGATGAGTTGATTGGAGTAACGATGCAAGAACCTGGAGTTTCGAGGGTAGTCACTGTGAATATGGCAACAGCATTAGATATGGTTAATAAGGAGTAAATATGCAAGCCAATCTTAGTTTTATTTTAAATATTGTTTTTTTGGGGATTATTTTAAGCATGATTTTTTGGAAAATGCGTCCTTATCTTTCCAGCAAGAAAAGTGTAAAAAAAGAATCATCCCAAGTAAAATCTTCACCCACCATAGCTATGGATGACTATGAACAAGACGATGTTATTAATGTTCGAAAATTAGATATTAAAGATTATTTGCATCAAGAAGAGAGTATTGAACAAGCACCAACCTCAGAAGAATCTAAACCTTCTCTAGGTGTTTCAGTGGCAATCCATGCCAATGAGACAGAAGTAAAACCATCTGATGATATACAAAACCATAAAAAAAATATTATGGTTTTTCTCGCAGCGCAAGGTCAAAGTACTTTTGCAGGCTATGATTTATTACAGACTTTGTTATCTTGTGGATTACGTTATGGTGATGCAGGATTATTTCATCGTCATCAACACGCATCAGGTCAAGGTCCTGTTTTATTTAGTTTGGCCGCTGCCACAGCAACAGGCATGTTTGATTTACAAAACATGGGCGCCATGAGTGTTAAAGGCTTGTGTATATTCATGGAGTTGTCAGGGAATATTGCAATTGACAGTGAGCGTTTTGAAATTTTTATGCAAACCGCTAAGCAATTGGCAGAGGATTTACATGCCAATTTGTTGGATGAGCGTCAACGTCCATTGACTCAAGACATTATCAAGAAATTTGAACACATGATAGCAGAAACCACTGAGCTATAAACCATGAAATTATCAGATATTGCCAAATGTTTAGGGCTTGATTGTCATCAAGATGACACTGTTGAAGGTGTCATCATTGACAGTAGACAAGCCAAACCCCATGATTTATTTGTAGCCTTTCAGGGCGAGCATGTTGACGGACATGATTTTGCAAAAGATGCCTGTCAGCGTGGTGCTATTGCGGTACTTGCAGAAAAACCATTACCACAATTGTCAGTTCCTGTTTTTGTTGTGGATGATTGTTTAAAAGCATTGACTAAAATTGCTGTATTGAATCGTCAATCATTAGATTTAAAAGTATTGGCATTGACAGGCAGCAACGGTAAAACCACTGTTAAAGAAATGCTTGGTTCTATTTTGCCATCAAGTGCTTTTATTTCTCATGGCAATTTCAATAACCAGCTTGGTGTTCCCATCAATTTAATGGCTCTAAATGCTAGACATGAATATGCTGTTTTTGAGCTGGGTGCAAATATGATTGGTGATGTTGCCCATACCGCAAATTTAGTAAAACCAGATATTGCTTTAATTAATAATATTGGACCTGCGCATTTGGGTAAATTTGGTTCGATTGACAATGTTGCACGTGCTAAGGGTGAAATTTATGAGCAACTAGCCTCAGGTGGTATGGCGATTGTTAATGATGATGATACTTATGCACATTATTGGGATAAGCAATTAAAACAACATGAAGTTCTTCGTTTTTCTAGTCAACATCCAGCTGATGTGTGGGCTTCGGATATAAGGGAAGTCAATCATTCTAGCTATACCTTTGATTTACATTTTGGCCAACACTGCATTCATATTACTTTGTCTGTGCCAGGACGACATCAAGTGCAAAATGCGTTGGCGGCTGCCAGCATGGCACTAGCGGCGGGTATTTCCTTAGAGCAAATTAAATTGGGATTAGAGGCGTTTACTGGCGTCAAGGGTCGTTTAAATTTTAAAGCAGGACTTCAGTGTTCCACCATTATTGATGATACTTACAATGCCAATTTGGCCTCAGTTAAAGCTGGGTTACAAGTATTGGCCAGTCAATCAGGTACCAAGATATTTGTGATGGGGGATATCGCTGAGCTTGAACATTATGCCAAAGAGCAGCATTTGGCCATGGGGCAAATTGCAAAAGACTTGGGTATTGATTATTTATTGGCAATTGGTCCTTTTTCTTTTTATGCTGTAGAGGCTTTTGGTGACAAGGGGCATCATTTTAAAAATCAAAAAGATTTGATAGATTATTTGAAAAAATGTTTAAATAATCAGGTGACGGTTTTAGTAAAAGGTTCTCGTTCATCAAGAATGGAGAATATTGTTCAAGACGTTGTTGTTAATTAATTTAAGGGTTTGTATGCTTTATTGGCTCACTCAACTTTTGCAAGGGCAATATCATGCTTTGCGTGTTTTTCAATATATTACTTTTCGATCAATTTTAGCCACCTTAACGGCATTATTTTTTGGGCTTTATTTAGGCCCTAAAACCATTGCATGGTTGAGAAAAATGCAGATTGGTCAAATGGTTCGGGACGATGGCCCACAAACCCATTTATCCAAAGCGGGCACACCGACCATGGGTGGAATATTGATTTTGTTTTCTATTACTGCCAGCACCTTGCTTTGGGCTGATTTATCCCAACCGAATGTGTGGTTATTGCTGCTCGTTACCTGGGGCTTTGGGATATTAGGTTGGGTAGATGATTATCGTAAGCTTGTGTTAAAAAATAGCAAAGGTGTTTCAGCGCGAGGTAAGATATTGGTGCAATCGGTGATTGCATTAATTGCGGCGTTTTATATTTATCATCATGCAACTACCCCCATTCAAACACAATTGGTTGTGCCTTTTTTCAAGGATGTTTTTATTAATTTGGGTTGGTTTTTTCCATTACTGACTTACTTTGTGATTGTCGGTAGTAGCAATGCGGTGAATTTAACGGATGGTCTCGATGGTTTGGCGATTCTACCCATTGTTATGGTTTCAGGTGCATTAGGGATATTTTCTTATATTGCTTGTAATTCAGTTTATGCACATTATTTGTCAATTCCTTATGTGCCTAACACCCAAGAAATTACTATTTTTTGTGCTTCAATTGTCGGTTCAGGCTTGGGTTTTTTATGGTACAACAGCTATCCTGCTCAAATATTTATGGGCGATGTTGGTTCATTATCTTTAGGGGCTGCCATTGGTTTAATTGCAGTTTTAGTGCGTCAAGAGTTAATCCTTGTTTTAATGGGTGGACTTTTTGTGATTGAAACCTTATCGGTGATTTTACAGGTGGGTTATTTTAAATATACCGGTGGAAAAAGATTATTTAAAATGGCGCCATTGCACCATCATTT
Organism: Legionellales bacterium UBA4759; assembly: GCA_002403515.1. Taxonomy (GTDB): domain Bacteria; phylum Pseudomonadota; class Gammaproteobacteria; order Legionellales; family Legionellaceae; genus UBA2653. The sequence continues at coordinate 21,402 of DHHZ01000082.1, forward strand.
TGAATTAAAAGGATGGACCGAGCCTAAGGTGATAGTTCGTTTTTGGATTGTAACCGTGATATTGGTTTTATGCGGATTGGCCACCATTAAATTAAGATAAATTCAAGGAATTCAAATGACAAAAACTATCTTAATGATTGGTTTAGGGAAAACAGGTTTTTCTATTGCCAGACATTTACAGGCAACAGGTCAAAATTTTATTGCATACGATACCCGTTTGGAACCTGCTGATCTAAAGAAATTTCAGGAACTGTATCCGAATATAGAAGTTTTTTGTCATGATTATCCACCACAGCTTTTAGAAAAGATTGATAAAATTATCTGTAGTCCAGGTGTGGCTTTGCATGAAGAGATTCTTCAAGAAGCCATGGCCAAAAATATCCCCATTCAAAATGATTTGGACTGTTTAATGGAGCTCATTAATGCCCCAGTGATTGGTATTACCGGTTCCAATGGTAAATCGACAGTCACGACCTTGGTTGGTTTAATGTGTCAAGCGCAAGGATTGAAAACAGCCATTGGCGGTAATTTGGGAACCCCTGTTTTAGATTTGTATTACACCAATCCCCATTACGATATTTGGGTATTGGAACTATCCAGTTTTCAGCTTTTACATATGCAACATTTAAAATTAAAAGCCGCAAGTATATTAAATGTTTCTCCTGATCATATTGATTACCATGGCTCCATGGATGCCTATGTTTCGGCAAAGCAGCGCATTTATGAAAACACCGACATGTTAATTTATAACCGCGATGATAAACTTTCAGCACCCAAATCGCGCGCCTTGCATGAAGAATCTTTCGGTTTATCGTCGCCTAAAAAAAATCAGTGGGGCATTTTAAATACGGAACATGGGCAAGTTATTGCTTTTGAAAATAGTGTTTATTTGCCAGTTAAAGAATTAAAAATTAAAGGTCGTCACAATTGGTTAAATGCGATGGCTGCGAGTGCGCTGGCAAAATATGTTGGTGTTTCTGATGTGGCAATCAAGCAAGTATTAAAAGATTTTACTGGTCTTGAACATCGAACCCAATGGGTAAGTCATCGACAAGGAATTACCTTTATTAATGATTCCAAAGGCACCAATCTAGGGGCAACTTATGCCGCCATCGAAGGTCTAGGGCCCACCTTAAACCACGGTAAAATTGTGTTAATTGCAGGTGGCCAGGGAAAAGGTGCTGATTTTACGCCCATGCGAACATTGTTGGAAAAATATGTGCGTTATGTGGTTTTGATTGGACAAGATGCAAAGCTTCTTGAACAACAGTGGCAAAATACGGTAGAAATTCAATGTGCAGCAACGCTTCTTGAGGCTGTGAATATGGCCAATGAAAAAGCTCAATCAGGCGATATCGTTTTGCTTTCTCCAGCCTGTGCCAGTTTGGACATGTTTAAAAACTATGAAGATCGCGGACAACAATTTGAAAAATTGGTCAAAGGACTAAAATAATGAGTCTACAGCTTTCACGAAAAAAAGTATCGACCGCAACGCATAGCCACAGCATGTACGACAAGATATTTGCTGCGGCAATTCTAAGTTTGATACTCATTGGTTTGATGATGGTTTCTTCCAGTTCAGTCATGATTGCAACCAAATACTATCATCAGCCATTTTATTTTTTAGTTCGGCAAATGGCTTATTTGTTATTGGGTTTTGTTTTAGCAATGTTTGTGTTACGCACAGACACCAATAAGTGGCAGCAACACAGTGTTGCTTTATTGGGAATTTGTTTGTTGTGCATGGTTTTGGTTCTAATCCCTGGCATTGGTAAAATGGTTAATGGGAGTCGTCGTTGGTTATCGCTAGGTTTTATTGGCATACAAGTTTCAGAGTTGGCCAAACTTTTAGTAATTATTTACATGGCTGGCTATTTAGTTCGTCAAAGTACTCGAAAAAATGAACAATTCATGGCTTTTGTGAAACCTTTAGTGGTTTTGGCATTGATTGCAGGTTTATTGTTAATGGAGCCAGATTTTGGTGCTACGGTGGTGATTGTTTCAACAGTCATGATGATGTTATTTTTATCTGGGGTACAGTGGCGCTATTACATAGTGATTATCGCTTTGGTGGCTGTAGCAATGGCGGCCATTGCTGTTGCATCACCATATCGTGTGGCCCGATTGACAGCATTTTTAAATCCTTGGGCCGACCAATTTAAAAGCGGTTACCAGCTCACACAAGCATTGATTGCTTTTGGGCGTGGTGGATGGTTTGGAATGGGTTTAGGCGATAGCGTTCAGAAATTGTTTTATTTACCAGAAGCGCATACCGACTTTTTATTTGCGGTATTGGCAGAAGAGCTTGGTTTTGCAGGTATCGTGATGGTGATTGTTCTATATTCTTTGGTTTTTTGGCGAGGCATGGCCATAGGGTTTCAAGCTTTTCAACAAAACCGTTTGTTTGCGTCTTATGTGGCTTATGGTTTGAGTTGTTGGTTATTTTTCCAAGCATTAATCAACATGGGGGTGAATTCTGGGATGTTACCCACCAAGGGATTAACTTTACCTTTTTTAAGTTATGGTGGTGCATCATTGGTTGTCAATTGTGTGGTAGTGGCCTTACTTTTACGTATTGATCATGAAAATCGTTGGTTTGCGATTGGTTTGAGAACCCATGTTTAATAAAAAAGCCGATGATGATGCATCGGCCCTTTGCATGGTAAACAAATATTATTCAGTAACTGCTTTTCCAAAGACACATTCACATGTGCTTGTTTTGTGATTATATTTTAGCGGTCCACCATTTTTGCAACTTTGATTTTTACCGTGTTTATCATCAGGTCTACAATTGCATTCTTTGCTCTTGGTGGGGTTGCAATGTTTCATTCGATCATCTTTTCCAGCCAATGCAAAAGAAGAGCTACACAATGCTGCTGCACATAAAATCATTAATCCTTTTTTAAACATTTAAGTGTCCTTGATTTATTTAAATACTCTTCATTAGCATAGAATACAAAAAGACATAAGTAAATAAGCTGTCTTTGGCAATATCTAGGAGGACAATTGAGGAAGAGCAGGGCGTTTTTCTTCAATGGACAGAGCATTTTGGGCAATGATTTCAGGGATTTTGAAGCCATATAAAGGATTTAATTTTATGCCCATTTGGGAGTTCAAGCTGCTTGCACATCGATAATTAATATATTTTATAAAGTCATTTTTTTCTGTTGTATCTAGTTGACTATATTGAATCAGATACGAAAGCTTAGAGCTGATTGCCAAAATATCATGATAATTGAGCTTAGTGATCAAGTTAATGATTTCTTGACTAGAGTTTAATTGCCATTTATCAAAAGGTATTAAGGGCAGTAGCATGCTTTTTTGTGGTTCGGTAAGCATATTTAATAATTGATTAATTGAGGAAAAATTGTTAATGAGTGGTGCAATCGCTACTAAATTCGCTTCAAAAATCACTTTTTTTTGTTCTGGGTAAAACATTTTGCCCATACAGTTGATGAATTCATCTATATTTTTGAATTGGACTTTGGTAGGGCATCTTAACATTAATTTTTTAATATCTTTGGCAAGAAGATACCGGGCTATTTCCGTAAAATCTGATACATTATGAATAATTTCTATAGGTAATTTTGAATAAGCAGAATTTCTAGATTTTTCTGACATGTGATATAAAATTTCAGCTGCTTGAGCGCTATCAGTTGCCTCTTGAATTAAAGTGTTTGCCTCTTTTGGGCTTTTAATATTTGAAGACGTTTTTAAAAATGTTTCAGATTCATCAATATATTGTGTCAAGTCTGTATGAAATATCATGTTTTCATCAAGAAAAAGGGTGATGAGTTGGCTTAATTCTTGATGTCTTAAAAAACCGATGAGGGGGTTAATTTTATCTAAATTATCTAAACAAAATTTTTTAAAATATTGTTTTTGTATTTCTGAAGGATTTTTGAAATTTAATTGGGCTAACAAATTGTACATTTCTAATTTAAAATTTTTGATAATGGGATTTTGCATTTCATCTTTTTTCAAAGCATACTGGAGGATGTTTTCGAGTTCGACCATGAATTCTCGTGTTGCAATACCCTTGGGGGTTTTATCTTTTTCAATGGTTTCTTGAAGAGTTTTTAAACTTTTATAATCAGCACTGGTATACAAAGATATGAGGGCTTGTGCAGTTTTTATAGGCATATCTTTTTCAATTGAAGTGAGAGCATATTGTTGTTGATACAATAGATTTTTATAAGGTGGCAAGGTTTTGGTTCTACCAATGACACCATGATGATGTTTTTGTTGGATAATCTTGGGTATGAAATGAAATTCTTGATTTACCCTTGTATATGAAAGTTCGGAAGTTTTTTTGAATTGGTTTTTAATAAGAAATTGCATGAATTGGTCTTGAATGGGAGCATTGCTCTTCATATGGCTTGATTTTGGTGCAAGATAAATAGATGATTGGCAGGATTCAGGAAAAAAAGGAGCCATTTGTCGGAAATATTTATTGTGTAAACCATTAAGATTTTTTTGATATGCCCCAATGATAACCTCAGCCTTTTTTATATTCTGACATCCCCGTAAATCTTGATTTTTTTGTAATGTTGAATGATTTATTGCAGCTGAATACTTATCTTCACCTGGCACTGGTTCTTGTGCAAAAATATACATTGGAATATTTAAATCATCTAAATGTCTTGCCACTGCGAAGCTAGTGACCGCACCTCGACTAAAACCTGACATACAAATACTTTCTGCTTCTATGGTTTCTTTTATTTTTTCTTGAGGCTCAATGATAATTGAGTCACCAAATATTTGTTTTAATTTTACCAATGATAAAGCACCAGAAGAATTAAAGCAGGATTTGATTTTTTCAGCAACAGTATCTAAATTAGGGGCAATATAACCTAATCCGAAGGATTTACCACCTATTTGAGAATCATGGCACCCATTAAAATATATTTGCACCACGTCTTGCTCGAAAGGAAAACTGGTATTATTTAAGGAACTTTTCATTTCCTGAGCAGTTCCCCCGGTTCCTGAAAATGCAAAATATAGTTTTGCTTTCATGATTGAAAATATATTCTATGGACTTACTAATATTATAGAACAAATAAACCAAGTGTTTAAAAAATAATATATTTATCAATATTTTAGAATGAATGTTTTTTATTTTTGGGGCAAGAAAATAAAAAAACAGAAATAATAATTAAACAAAAAAGTATGGCTTGCTGAGGAAACAGAAGTGGGGCAAAAAAATAGGACCAAAATTTTAAAAAATTAAGATATAATTCTCGTCAAGAA
>DHHZ01000089.1 GCA_002403515.1 Legionellales bacterium UBA4759
ACAGTTTTTTAAACACTACCATAGATTGTTGAAGTTAAAGGGGTAAAAGTCCAAACTGGCTTTCCCGCATGTACAACATGACTCAAAGCCAATAAAACCAATATTTCTTTTTTCATTCTCTTCCCTTATTTTGTATAGGTAATATTAAACATCAAGCCATTGGTGTAAAGATGACTGAGGCTCAAACCATTACCTAGAATTTGTCCTGGTGCTTTATTCAAGTAACTTTGCCCCCAATCAGCAAATTCATAGCCTACACCTGCCTGCCAGTTTGAATTAATAATTTTTTGAATACCAGCACCTACCGTATAAGTAAAACTGGTTTGGGTATGGTTTGAAAAATTATTTTGAACAACTGCTTCACTTATAAGCGGTATACTGTAAAAGCCATTGGCACGATTGAAACCCACCCCAATGCTGCCACTTATCCAAGGAAGAACAGAATAAGATAAATCCTTAAATACTTTTGCCTTTAATGCCACGTGACCATGTTGAACATGATAACCATAGACATAGTTATTAAACTGAGGGTCTGCATCGTCCCAGAAAGTCCTGCTTGACTTGTGAATGCGCCAGCTATGCCAAGGTGAGTAAATAAGTTATAAGGTAAATCCTTTCTGACACCTAAAAACAATTCACCATCTGCCAAAGTATTTTGAGGTTTGTAAGCCGTATAAGTTTTTTCAATTTGCGGTGTGAGTTGCAGGGTTTGTTGACTACCGGGATTGGTCCAAGTTGGTCCAATACTGAAAGTACCCACCCAAGGCAGTGAACTATTTTTCTGATAAATCATTTTAATTTAGCAACATTTGAAGAATGATTAAAGATATATTTGAATATCTCAAGTGAAATACAATATTCATTTTAAAAATTAACAGCTATACCACATTATTGATTTTTGGTAAGAGCTTGATAAAATATTGACCTATTCAACACATGATTTTTGATATGCAAAAATTAGATGAAATTTTCCAAGAACTCCTTACTGAATATCAGCAAAGCTGGTTGAAATATCTATTATTTTGGTCACCATTGGCCAAGATTTTAAATGATCCCAATAAAGCAAGCTTTTGGAATTTTATCAATACATTCATGGTTTCATGGTCTATAACACGTATTCTATTTAGCTTTTGTATCCAAAATAAAGAAAACCTCCTAAAACTTAATCATTTAGCTGTTCTGATCAATAAGTTAAAAAATGCCGATTTATTTCATGAGTCCATCTTCACTGCTGTGTCTCAACACCTTAATGCCAATACACTGGCCGATGCATTGATTGATTTGCAAAAAGCTGGGCTTTTAACCCCAGAAAATCAAGCCGCCCTTGCTGCTTATTCTAAACCTTCTGAATTAGCATCTATCTTCATAAATTTGAAGCAAGCAGGGATTTTCACTGAAGAAACTCGGGATATGGTAGCAAGACATGAATCCATTGATTATTTTGTTTTGTCACTTTTGAAATTACAAGAAGCCAATATTTATAGTTCAGAAAACCGGGATTTTGTAGCAAAACATCCTTGCGTATCATGGGTCAGTTGGGGTTTATACGCTCTACATCGTTGGGGTATCTTAGATCAAGCAACTTTTGCTCGTGTGATTGTAGAATCTGATCCAAGAGCATTAAGTTTTGCTTTTTGCTCCTTAAAAAAAGCTAATATTGATTCCCCAGAAAATCGAGATAAAATCGCCACTTGGGATAATATTATGCAATTAAAAATTGTTCTTACAATTTTAAATCGCTCATCTTTGTTAACCACAAAGCATCTGGATGAACTGCTTTTAATTCAACATAAAGCTTTGCTAACATCTGAAGCCATCAAACAAGTATGGAATAAAATTCCACAAAACGCATTAAATGAGGCTCTGTATCAAAAACTTTTGAATGCAGCCAAGGAAGAAAATCCTTTAAATGCGCTTGAAAAAGTTATATCGGAAACCTGTTTATTAGACCATAGCATGTTTAAACCAGCCACTACCCGTTTATTTGACCCTATGAAGTTGGATGTAAAAGATTATTTTTCTTGTGTAAGCACAATGATGTAATCATGATAGGCTATATCGCAGTGTAGTTTATCAATTCAAGCTCTTTGACGGTCCTTTAGGTGTTTTTGCCTCTTCAGTCTGAGAAGTTTTTTCCATAATAGCAGACTTCATCTTTTTAAAATTTTCAATCCCAGCACAAGATGCCAGTTGTCCTGAAGTTTTGATAATTAAACGCTCTGAATAAGTCTTGGTAAAATAATTAATAAGCTTTGTGATCTCTGCAATAAATTTTGAGATACTAGGAAATTTTTCCCAATCAACAACTCTTGATATCGATAAGGCATTTTTTCGAAAGTTTATTTCCGCTTCTACAATTCCTGCAATAAAATTTTTTTTATCCACCTCTGATGGATTTTTTAAATTTAAATAATGATAGCTCTGTCTGGCAATTTGAGTTAAATACTCATTGGAGTTTATTTTAATTTGAGTTGATTTTTCTGTCTTTTCCCCCAATTCCAAGGTTCTTGCATAGAGGTATTCTGTCATTTCTTGGGCATAGTTGATAATACCTGTAAACTGCTGTGCTTGAGGTGAATTATCATATATGAATGGGTATAAGGCACTCTTTTCTTCAGGGGTTAAAGCTAAAGTGTTCACCACAACAATCGCATGTGCTTGTTCATCATTAAAATCATATAAACCTGTTGGTTCTGATGATATGTAATTTTGAGTTAAAATATTTAAAGCCTCATCATTGTATACTTCCAGGTAATATGGGTCTTTTGGAATTTCTGTATGTGATGCGCCAAGGATTTCTTGTAAAAAAGGCTTCAGTGTGAAAGAACAGAAATAATTTGGATTTTTTGAAATATACATATGCTTATAATAATCTTTTATCATTGTCTTACAGGCTTGTACATCTTGTTCAACCAATACCAATTCGGTTAAGCATAAAGAGATATGTGCTTTCACAATTGGAACATTATGCGATTGTAAATGCGATTGTGCAGGGACTAGAAATTGCTCAGTTTTGGTATTTGGATTAAAGTTTGCAATCATTTGTTTAAAAAATATGTCATGCAATGGACCATTGCGTAAGTCATGCGTAGCCAAAATAGTTGTTGCAGACCTTATATTTTTACAAGCACTCAAATCATGGTATTGTGCATACAAACGAGAGCCCTCAGATGTTTCACCAGGTACTGGTTGATTGGCAATGATATCTATTGGAATCTCTAAAGAATCAATTTTTTTTGCTACAGCAAAGGTAGTGACAGCCCCGCGGCTAAACCCCTCTAAGGTAATACTTTCAATTGGGATGGATTGATCCTCCAAATATTTTTCAGCATTAACTACTTTAATCGCATCACCCAATGTTTCTTTAAGTTTTTCGATATTCAATGATTTATCTTCTTCAAATGACTTTTGGATATTGTTCGCAATGATTTCTAAATTGGGAGCAATTTCACTATTTCCAACCTTGGGATGTTGGCAACCACTGATATATATCCTAATCACATCATCATCAAAGGTATATTCAAGCTCTCTAGATCGTTGATAATCGGAAGCAACATCACCAGTCCCTGCAAAAAAAAACGCTAACTTTACAGGTTTTATCGATTCTTGTGTTTCGCTTTGTTCTTTAGAATCATGCATATCAAGTCTCTTACCAATTATTAAATGGTAAATGGTTCATCTTTAGGAATCGATATTGCTTGTTTTTCTAGGGTATTGATAAGTTTATTGAGGTTTAATTGCCGAGATATACAACAGGCAATGACATATATACCCGTTAACTTAGCAAGACTTTCTAAAAACCATAAACCCAGTTCTTTAAAATAGTCCTTGGAAAAAAAATAACCATCTGGTTTTTCACCCTGAATAGCTAAGTTTATCCGATATAAGACACTGGTGACTAAAATGACCAAAGATGCAACAATTTCCAATAAACTAGACACCCATTCATATAAAAATGATGAACTTAAACTTTGAACCAATGCTTTATTATTTTTTTTTTGCTCATCTTCCAGTTTCAGTGGAGATTCTTGAAAATCTTTGTCAACAGTTACTTGGTTTAACATTTTCAGTAATTGTAAAAGCTTTTCTATTTTGTCTTGACTGGATTTTTGATAATAATCTTTGTATGAAGGAAAAAAAGGGTTAAAAGCATGCCAACAAAAGTTTTCTTTGGATTTCTGATACCACTTCGATTGAATCACATGTTTAGCATTAAAAATTGATTTTTTAAACGTGTCAAGGTCGCTTTTTATTTGTTCATTTGCCGATCTTAGATCCTCAGAAG